>CACAIU010000006.1 GCA_902532645.1 uncultured Pelagibacteraceae bacterium
AAAAAAATAAAAAATTTAAAAATAAAAGACTTTAATAATAAAAATTTACTGTCAGATGAAATCGGAACAGAAGCATCAAAAATTGCAAAAGATAAAAGAATTCGAAAGTTGATATATGATTTTCAAGTTAACTATGCATATAACCCTCCAAAAAAATATAAGGGATCCTGTCTTGATGGCAGGGATATAACTTACAAAATAATACCTGATGCAGATTTTAAATTTTTCATAACAGCTAATTTAAAAACTAGAGTAATGAGAAGATTTAAGGAACTAAAGAGATTAAAAAAGCATATTACTTATGATGAGGTGTTAAAAAGCATCAAAAATAGAGATAAAAGTGACTATAATCGTAAGATTTCTCCTCTCAAGAAAACAAAAGATTCTATGTTGATAAACACGACAAAGTTATCTAAAAGATCGTGTTTTTTAAAAATAAAAAAAATTATAGACAGGAAAATTAATAATTAATGGAAATATATAAAGATTTATCAAACCCAAAATCACAAGAATTTGAAAAATTACTTAATAGCCAGTTATCCAAGAATCAAATTGAAGAAGGAAAAATAATTGAAGGTAAAATAAATAAAATTACTGAAAAATTTGTTTTTCTTTTTGTTGAAGGACTAAAATCAGAGCCAATTTTAGATGTAAACGAGCTGAAAAGTATGGGTTTGTCCGAAAAAATTAAAATTGGAGAAAATATTCCTGTTCTACTTGAGAAAATAGAAGACAAAAATGGTGAAGTAATTGTTTCTGCAAGTAAAGCTCAGAAAATAAAAGGTTGGGACAAGCTTGTTGAAGCTTATGAAAAAAATGAACCAATAATGGGTAAAATCACCTCTAAGTGTAAAGGTGGATGTATTGTAGAACACATTGATACTGGATCATTAATGTTTTTACCTGGATCACAAATTAGCGACAAACCCCTCAAAGACATAAGTCACTTAATGAACGAACCTCAAAAATTTGCACTTATTAAATTAGATAAAGTGAGAGGTAACGCTTGTGTGTCGCGAAGAGAAATAATTTCTTCATTTAAAAAAGAAGATAAAGCTAAAATAGTTGAAAAATATAAAGTTGGTGACATCATTAAAGGTGCAGAGGTCAAAGGATATAGTTCTTTTGGATGTTTCTTTAATGTAAATGGAGAACTAGATGTCTTAGTTCATTTACAAGAAATTTCATATTCACGTGTTAATCATCCAGATGAAGTTTTCAACATTGGAGAAAAACACGATTTGCTAGTAATTAGTGTTGATAAAGAAAAATTACAAGTTGGGTGTTCTGTAAAACAATTATCACCAGATCCATTTGAGCATATAGAAAATTACGAGTTAAATAAAATTTATAAAGTTAAAGTTGTTAAATTAATGGACTTCGGTGCATTTTGTGAGCTAGAACCAGGTTTGACAACTCTTCTTCACACTAGCGAACTAAGTTGGACTAAAAAAAATATATCTGCAAAAAAAATGTTTAAAGTTGGAGACGAAATAGATTGTGTAATTACTGAAATAGACAAAGATAAAAGAAGAGTCGCTATCTCGCATAGATTAACACAAGAAAATCCTTTTGAAAGCTTTGAAAAAAAATATCCAGTAGATAGCTTAGTTGAGGGAGAAATTGTTAACAAAAATGATTATTCTTTATTTGTTAAAATCAACGACCTAGACGTTGATGCGTTCTTGCACTGTAATGATCTGACATATTTAAATAATGGAGAGGAAGAATTAAATAAATATAAAAAAGGTGACAAAATCAAAGTTAAAGTTTTAGAAATCAAATCTTCAGAACAAAAAATAAGAGTAGGATTAAGACAGACACAACAAGATCCTTTTGATTGGTTTAAAGATAAAAATAAAAATCAAATAATTACAGTTAAAGTTATTTCTACTGACAACAAAGGTCTAATTGTTAGGCCTGAGGGCTGTGAAATGGATTTTCAAATTAAAAAGTCAGCTATAGCAATCAACGCTGCTGACGCTAGACCAAGTAGATGGACCGGTGGTGAAAAGCTAGATTGTGCTATTGCAGAATTAGATCTAAACAAAAGAAAAGTGGCTCTGAGTATTAAGCTTTTAGAAGAGATAGAAAAAAAAGAAGCGCTAGAGAAATATGGATCTGAAGGCTCAGGTAAGAATCTACCTTTTTCGTCATTATCTGATGATTTGAAAAAGAAAGAGGAAGAAAAGTAATAATTTAAGAAGATTAAAATTGGCAATTGTAAAATCTAAGCTTTTAAAACAACTTTCAAATAACTACCCAAATTTTTTAAAAAAAGACCTAGAAAAATTTACACATATAATTTTAAACGAGATAAAAAATGCTCTTAAAAGAGGTGATAGAGTTGAGCTTAGAGGTTTTGGTGTTTTTTCAACAAATAAGCAAAAAGCCAGAATATCTAGAAACCCAAAAACAGGAGAAAAGGTTAATACACCTGAAAAAAAAACAATTCACTTTAAAATGTCAAAAGACTTGTTTAAAAAATTGAATAATGAAGAATAAACATATTTTTGTTGCTTGTGATACTTCAAATATAAATGAAATAAAAAAAATAATTAATCACACTAATTCAAATAGATTAAAAATAATTCCTAAATTTGGACTTCAATTTTTTTACTCTAAAAATGGACGAAAATTTTTAGAAAAATTTAAACAAGATTTTTGGTTAGATTTAAAGATAAATGATATCCCCCAAACAGCATTATCCGCCATTGATAGCTTAAAAGATTTAAAAAAATGTAAATATATGACAGTGCATGTAAATGGTGGTTTAGAAATGCTTAAATCTATAAAAAAAAAAGTAAAAAAAATAAATAAAGATTTAAAAATTTTAGGAGTTACAATCTTAACGAGTCTTAATAATAAATCTCTAAAAGAGATGGGTCATACAAAAAATGTAAAACAATTAGTTTTAAAACAGGCAGCATTAATTAAAAAATCAGGATGTGATGGTATAGTTTGTTCTGCTCAAGAAGCTTTGATGGTTCGTAAAAGATACAAAAACTTATTAATCATAACTCCAGGAATAAGATTGCCTGGTGATAGTTCAAATGATCAAATGAGAATTATGACACCTAAACAAGCATTTGAAAACAAGGTATCTGGTATTGTTATTGGAAGATCTTTAACAAAAGGTAACATAAAAAATAACACCAAAAAACTTGCTGATCATTTAAACAGATGATCAAAGGTTGTAAGATTTGTGGTATAAAAGATACTGATACTTTAAATTTTATAATAAATCATCCTTATCCTCCAAAATTTATTGGCTTCATTTGTAATTACCCAAAAAGCTCAAGATATGTTAAGCTTAACTCTTTAAAAGAATTGTTAAATATAAAAAAAAACAAAAGTAAATTTGTTGCTGTTTTAGTAAAACCTAATAATGAGATATTAGAAGAAATAAAAAATTTACCTTTTGATTATTATCAAATATATGACTGCGCTCCTGATGCAATAAAAAATATAAAACAAAAATATCAAAAAAAAATTATTACAGCTTTAACAATCAAGGATGAGTATGATGTTCTGAGACATGAGTTATTTGCTGATGTAACTGATATATATTTATTTGATAGCAAGGGTTATGAAAAAAGTTATAGCTTTGATCATAACTTGATTAAAAAAATCAAATTAAACAAAGAATTAATGTTAGCTGGTAATATAAAATTCGATGATAATCTGGAAAATTATGAGAAAATTGCTAATTATTTAGATTTATCTGGAGGCTTGGAAACTTCTGGATTAAAAGATAAATCCAAAATAAATATTTTTTTAAATAATTTGAATAAATTTAAAAATGAAACTTAAAAAAAAAATTCCTCTTATTGACCAACATGATCGTAACGGCTTTTGGGGTGGGAAATTTGGAGGAAGTTTTATTCCTGAAACTTTAAAAAAACCTGTAGAAGATCTAACACAGGAGTTTTCAAAATTAAGAAATAATAAAAAATTTTTAAAAAAGAGAGATTATTACTTTAAGAATTATATAGGATCACCCACATCATTTGTAAAATTAGAAAATTTATCTAATCACTTAGGTGGTGCTCAAATATGGGCCAAAGTTGTATCGGAGGCTAATGGTGGAGCACACAAAATATATAATGCAACTGTTCATGCTTTAATTTGTAAAGCAATGGGTAAGAAATACATCGTTGGAGACACAGGTGCAGGTTATGCTGGTAAAATGTTAAGTATGGCTGCTAAGAAATTTGGTCTCAAATGTAAAATTTTCATGGGTGCAAAAGATATCAAAAGACAAAAACCAAATTGTGATGCGATGAGAAAAAATGGTGCTGAAATAATTCCTGTATATTCAGGCAGTCAAACCCTAGTCGATGCAGTCAGTGAGTGTATGAGGTATTGGGTATCAAATTGTGACACTACACATATGTGTGTTGGAAGTACAGTTGGTCCAAATATATTTGTAAAAATTTGTGGATGGAGTACAGCACAAATTTCAAGAGAACTAAAAATACAAATTAAACAAGAATTCAAAAAAATTCCAAAAAAAATTAAATTAATTAACTGTGTGGGTGGTGGTAGTTCAGCATATGGTTTTTGGAGTGAATTTATAGATTTTAATAAATCGCAAATAGAGTTGGTTGGTGTAGAGGCTGGAGGTCCAAAAAAATCAAAACTCCATGCTGCACCTTTAAGTAGAAATGCTAAACTTGGAATTTTACATGGAGCAGCTTCTTATGTTTGTCAAAACAATGAAGGTCAAATTAATGACACTGAATCAATTAGTGCTGGATTGGATTATCCAGGTGTAAGTCCAATTCATTGTTTTTTAAAAGATACAAAGCGAGCAAGATATACTTATGCAACTGATGAAGAGGCACTAAAAGCACATGTGATGGTAACTAAATTTGAAAAACTTAATCCAAGCCTCGAGCCAAGCCACGCATTCGCAGAGGCCATTCGAATTGCCCCAAAGTTAAGCGAAGACACAATTATAATCGTTAACTCATGTGGTGATGCTAAAAAAGATAGAGATATCTTAAAAGAGAGGTTAGGTAAAAATTAATGAATTCATTAATCAGTAAAGCTTTCTCAGCTGCAAAAAAAGAGAATAGACCAGCTTTACTGACTTATACTGTCGCTGGAGACAATACTAAAAAAAAATCTTTAGAAATATTAAAATCAATTTCAAATTATGCAGATATTTGTGAATTAGGTTTTCCACATAACACTCCTATAGCTGATGGAGGACAAATACAAACAAGTGCTTATAGAGCAATTAAAAATGGTATTAAAATTAATGATGTATTTTCAATAGTAAAAAATTTTAAAAAAATAAAAAAAAATAAACCAATTATACTGATGGGTTATTACAACATGATATATCAATATAATCAGAATAGATTTTTAGAAAAATGCAAGAAATCAAAAGTTGATGGTTTAATAGTTGTTGATTTACCTTATCCAGAAAATAAAAATTTTGCGTCAAAATGCAAAAAAAAAGGAATTAATTTTATTCAATTAGTTTCTCCAACGACTTCTAAGATAAGATTGAAAAAAATCGTAAAAGACTCACACGATATGATTTATTATATAAGCATGTTATCCACCACAGGTGGAAAGCTTAAGGTGTCCCCAAAGAAAATATTAGAAAAATACAATAAAATAAAAAAACAAAATAAATATAAAAATGTTGTTATTGGCTTTGGTATTACAGAAAAAACCATCCAATCTCTTAAAAAAGCTGATGGTTTAGTGGTTGGTAGTGCAATTTGCAAGGAAATCTCTAAATCAATTGAAAAGAGACAAAATGCTGTCACAAATGTTACTAATATAGTTAAGAGATTAAAAAATAAAATTCAATGAACTGGATAACTAAAATTATTAAAGCAGGTGAAAAAATTAAAACTGCTATACGTGAAAGAGCTACGAAAGAAGATATTGCAAAAAGTGATTGGACATCATGTTGTAAGGGTCCAATTTTAAAAAAGGATTTAGAGGAAAACTTATGGGTATGTCCTGATTGTAAACGTCATCATAGAATAAAACCTCATCAAAGATTTGATATATTGTTTGGAAAAAACAATTACGAGATTTTTAAAACCCCAATACCAAAAGATGATCCACTAAATTGGACAGACTCTAAACCTTATAAAGAAAGATTAAAAAGTGCTAGAAAAAAAACAGGATTAGAATGTGGAATGATTGTTGCTTCTGGAACTATAAATAATATTAAAATTACCGCTGTAGCTTCTGATTTTGATTTTTTAGGAGCTTCAATGGCAGCAGCAGAAGGTGAAGCTTTTCTATATGCAATACAGCATGCAATAGAAAATCAAACACCTTTTTTATGTATTAGCGCTGGTGGAGGAATGAGAATGATGGAAAGTTTAATTTCTTTATCTCAAATGACAAGAACAACACTTGCAATTAATGAATTAAAGAAAAACGGTCTTCCTTATTTAGTTTGTATCACTGATCCTACCGCAGGGGGTATTACCGCATCATACGCTATGTTAGGTGATATTCATATTGCAGAACCAGGAGCTTTAATTGCATTTGCAGGCGCAAGAGTTATACAAGGAACTGTTAAAGAAGAACTTCCAGAAGGGTTCCAAAAAAGTGAATATGTTGAAAAAACTGGTTTTGTCGATTTAATTGTTGAGCGTAAAGATCTTGTATCTAAAATTGGAACCTTATTATCAATATTGTTAAAGAAAAATTCTGATATAAGTGCTGAACAAAATGAAACTTCAGAAGATAGTCAGTCGCTTACAAGAGCTGCATCCTAAAGAAATAGATTTAAGTCTAGATCGTATTCAAAATCTCTGCAAAAAATTAGGAAATCCTCAAGATAAAATCAAAGCAATTTCAATTGTTGGTACTAATGGAAAGTACTCAACTATCCAAGCAATGTTTTCTATTTTAAAGGAAGCAAATTTCAATTGTAATATCTATACTAGTCCTCATATCAAATGTATTAATGAGAGGTTCGTTTTTAATAATGAAGAATTGAATGATGAAGATTTAGCAAATTTACTTGAAGAAATTGAAGAAGCTAACAATGGTGAACCAATTACTTTTTTTGAAATACTGACTGCAGCATATTTTTTAAAAGCATCTCAATATCCAGATAATATCAATTTAATTGAAAGTGGATTGTTCTTTAGATTTGATGCTACTAATATCTTAAAAAATAACCTTGCTAGCATTGTAACTTCTATTGGTCTTGATCATTTAGATTGGTTGCCAGAAAATGAACAAACTATTGAAAAAATCATTTTTGAAAAAACATCAAGCCTTTTAAACTCAAATATTATAGTTGCAAAACAAATTACTAATAAAATTAAAGAAAATATTAAAAAAACAATATCAAATAATAGATCAAATAAATTTTTCCATAATGAAAATTATAGTTTTACAATGCAAGAAAATGACTTCTTTTATTATGAAGATCAATTTGGGGGAATAAAATTACCTATTCCAAATGTTAAAGGTCAATTTCAATTAGAAAATGTCTCAACAGCAATTGCAACTCTAAGAATTTTGAAAGACTTAAACATTAAAGATGACTACATTAAAAAAGGTATTTTAAAAATAAACTGTATTGCAAGATTACAAGAAATTAAATCTGGAAAACTTAAAGAGCTTGTAAAAGATCACAAACTTTTTGTTGATGGATCTCACAACCCTTTGGGAGCAAAAGTTTTGAATGAATACTTGGAAAGTTTAGATTGTAATAAACATATCATTCTTGGAATGATGGCTAATAAAAATCATATTGAATATATGAGTTTCTTTAAGGATATTTCTACATTGACTACAATAGATATCCCTAATCAACCTAATTCAATTAAAGGAGAAGAACTTAAAGATAAGCTAAATAGCTTTTCAAATATAAATTATAAGGAAAGTATAGAGGAAGCCATAAAGTCAATCCCAGTAAAAGAAAAAGATATAATACTAATTACTGGATCGTTATATCTTGCAGGTGAAGTTTTAAATTTAAATTAGATATTTTTATCTAAAAATTCCTTCATGTGACTTTCAGGAACTCCACCAACTTTTCTATCTACTTCAACACCTTTTTTATAGATAATAACCGTTGGAACACCTCTGATCCCTGCTGCACTTCCAGTGTTTATTCCGCCATCTTCAACATCAGCATAATAAAAACCAGCCTTATCTTTATATTCATCAGATAATTTATCCATTACTGGTTTTAGTGCTTTACATGGACCACACCATTCAGCTGAAAACTGAATGACTGAAACATCTTCATTTTTAATTTTAGTATCAAAATCTTCGTCTTTAAAATTTGTAAGCATATATCCTTTCTATTAATTAGGGCCTTAAAGTCAACTAGGCAATTTCATATTTTTTTTCTATAGACATAATAAATTCATTTATTTCATCTAATTTTTTTAGTTCTTCTTCATCATCTCGATTTGATGCTTGATCTCTTAAGCTATCAATTTCTTGATAGGCCATTCCTATGGTTTGCCATTTTTCTCTATTTTTACTTAAAATTCGTCTAGCAATTTCACTTTTTATATTTTTATATAAATCTGGTGGCAAAATATGTGGTGCTTCTTGATAAATAATTTTTTGCCCAAACCAACTACATCTTTTATCTTGAAACTTATCCAACATTCTTAATTTATCTTCCCAAGAAGAACTATGCCAAGTTTTAAACAATTGGGTATCTTTATTAGGAATAAATTTTTCATATAAAGTTTCCTCTGGTAATAAATCTTCTTGAGTTTGAGTTTGAGCTTTTTCTTCAGCTGCTTCTCTATTAATGATTTGAATATTTTTACAAAAATTTTCACTATTTCTAACCATTTTTGCTCTTTTTTGAATGGTTTCTAAATCCAAGTCTGTATACGCCTTTTCCTTTAATGCAAACTTTTTATCTAACACAACTGGAGCTTTGTTTGTTTTGATTACTCTAAGTGCTTTTGGACTAAACTTTTTTAAATAAACTTTAAGATCATTTACTGATAAATTTAATAATGGTTCGGGATCTCTTCTTAAATCAAATAAATATCCCCAAGATGCATATGATGGATGAAAACAATGATCTGGATGTAATGTAGAAACAAGGTACATCATATTTTTTCCCTTAACATTTTCAAATATTGAATAAATCCCCTCACTTTTTAAAATAGTTTCAACGCTATTTTTTGTCGATGTGCTTAAGAAATTTTCCCAATTATCTTTGTGTTTATCTTTTATAATTCTGAGAATTTTTAAGCTTGTGAATGCATCATGATAAGCTGTATGTTGTTGAGATGTATCAAATCCTTGTTGTCTGGCTAAACCCTCTAGAGCAAGACTTTCGTTACCGGCTTCTGTTAATTCAGTCTTTAATGTTTCAGGATTTAAGGTTTGAGCCACTCTAGCAACATGTAAACCATCATGTTCTTTATTGGGTGAAGAATGTGTGATGTAAGGATATCTGTTTCCTTTGAAAAAATTAAAATGAAACATTCGTCTATCAAAATTTAAATTACTCCAACCCATAAACAATGCTGGTGCAGCTTTTGAGAAGAAGTTTTCTACAGCTCCTAAAAAATCATAATGCGAGTAATTGCCTTTGGTAAGTAAATCAATACTTGTTGAGTTAACTAATAAGGCCTTTGCGCTTGGAACCTCACCTTCAGGCATTCTGCCACGAATATTTAGCTTTCCAATTTCTTTTAAGTTTTTATCAACAACTACAGCACCTACCTCAATTATTGAGCCCCAAATTGTGCTATTTGTTGTTTCAGTATCATAAATTACTATTTTATCCATAAAATTCTAAGTTAATTCCGATAGCTCATTAAATTTTTTTAATCTTCCCAAAAACAAATTTTGATAAACAATTAAATCATGGCCTTGAATTTTAAACTCTTGGAATAATTTATCTACTGTGCAAACCAAAATTACACAAGAAGTGATATTAGAGTTATACACAATGTTGTGTGCTAATGAATATGCACTTGTTTGAAGAAGCCATGAGTCGATATACTCAGCCTTTTTGGGTTTATTACTTTGTTTAAAATCAATTATTGTTTCTTTTCCTTCATAAACTCCAACACAATCAGCAGTACCTGCATACTTCTCTGGGTAATAAAGAGTGCATTCAACTCCCCAAATTTCATCCAATCTATTTTTTAAACCTTTTTCTATAATTTCTTTAGCCATTAATTTGTATTGTTCGTTATCCTCAAAAAAACTTAAATTCTCTCTTCCAAGTAAATATGATTCTAAATAGTTGTGCATTTGAGATCCCCTGCTACTTGCTGCTTTTGTAATTGCTTCAGCTTCTTTTTGCCCAGTTCTTTCTCTCCAATTTGCCAATGCCGCTTTATCTTCTTCAGATCGTGTTGCATCTAAAATTGAAGTGACACTTGGTAATTTTGTTTCCCCTAATAAGTATCTTCTAATGCCATCAACTGTTGCTCTTGATGATTTTGGATAATCGTATTTTTGATTCCACTGCATGAGATTTCTTATAGACGTTATTACGGAAAAAAAGAAATTAATTTTTAAGTTGCCTATTTCGTTCAACAAATTTTTCTACGTTTTCAGTTTGTACAGCCTTCTCAACCTGCTCGGGATCTTTAATGTTTTCTAAAGTTCTTGAAATTGATCTTGCATCAGTTCCAAATTTATCAACAACTCCCATAGCATCTTCTAATTTTTTTCTAAGAACTATAATGTTGTCAAAATGTTTAGAAAATCTTGTACTGATTGTTTTCAAATGATTATAAATATCTGTTGCTCCTTTTTGTACTTTCAATGATTGAAATCCCATATGTAAAGATTGTAGGTAAGCAGAAAGAGTATTAGGCCCACATATTACGACTTTATATTTTTTCATTAACTCTTGAGTTAATAATTCTTTTGTACTTGGATCTTGGTATTCAGTTAACTCTTTGTATAAGCTTTCTGTAGGAGCATACACAATTGCAAAATCAGTAGTTTTTGGTGGAACAATATATTTTTCATTAACGCTTTTAGCTTTTGCTTTAAACGCTGAGGCTAATTTTACTCTAGCATCTGCAACAGCCCTTTTGTCTTCCGTGTCATGACCATCGGTAATTGCTTTGAATTTTTCTACTGGAAAATGACTATCAACAGGAACCAAAACATCTCCTTGAAGCTTTATTGCAAATTCCACATTTTCACTTGTATCTTCCTTCATTTTTACATTCGTTATGAATTGAGAGGCTGGCAGCAAATCTTTAATAAGAGCGTCTAGGCTAAATTCTGCAAGAGTTCCGTATTTCTTAACTCCAGCTAAAATTTTTGTTATCCCCTCTTGGCTTTGATTTAACAATTGTACTTGTTGGTTAAAATTACCAACCTTTTCCTCTACCTTAGTTAAAGTTTCAGTCATATCTTTAGTAACCCCAGTTGATAGGTTGTTAAATGAAGTCGACATTGCACCAAGTGAACTGTTGATCGTAGTATTTAAGGTATCTTTTAAACTTGAAATTTCTGATTTTAAATTAGCTATTTCTTCAGCATCTTTATTTTCATTTTCATATTTTGACTTTGATTTCAAATTTAAATAAAGAATAGCTAAAACACCTCCTAACAACAAAACCAGTAAAATAATTGATATACTATTCATGATTCTAATTTTTTATTTTATAGTAAATATTTGATTAATGTATTTAAATATTTAAAAATACTTTATGGAACTAATTTTGGTATTAAAAATATTCTTCATTATTTGTGTTATTATTGCGCTTTATGCAGTTATTAGAAATCTTGATATCATCAAAATAATACTAATTTATTGGAAAGACTTAATTTTTAGAAAGTAATTTTAATATTTTTCTAAGGCCCATTTTATTATTTGATGACTTAGACATCATCATACAACCCTCTGATTGTAGTATCTCTCCATCTTTTAAAATACGTAAATTATTTGCTTTTAAAGTTTCTCCAGTAGAAGTGATATCAGTAATTATTTCTGAAGAACCTGTGAAAGGATAAGCTTCAGTTGCACCCAAACTATCAATTAATTTGAATTGTGTAACACCCTTTGAAAACAAAAATTCCCTTGTTAAATTTGGATATTTTGTTGCTACTCTTAATCTTTTCTTTTTCTTATCTTTAAATTCAAATGCAATTTCCTCTAAATCTGCAACCGTTTGCACATCTATCCAAGGATCTGGAATTGCGACTACTAATGTGGCCTTACCAAAATTATATCTTTTTAAAACATTAATTTTTTTTTGAGTGTTTATTTCACTCTCTTTCAATAAATCAAAACCGGAAAAACCTATATCCAAAGACCCGTCTCCAAGTCTTTCAATGATCTCTCTTGCATGAAGATATAAAATCTTGAAATTTTTATATTGCTTTATTGATCCTAAAAGATCTCTTTCTCCTCTTTCAGAAATGAGATTTAATTTATTTTTTTTGAAAATATTTAAAACATCTTTTCTAAGTCTGCCTTTGCTAGGGATACCAATATTTAAAATATTTTTTGTCATTAGTAATTTAAATTTAAAGCAGCACCTACTGCTGGAGTTTGTTTTTTTGATCCTAAGTCTGAAATTAGACCATCATAACGACCACCATTAATAATATTTTTTAATGAGTTTTTAGATTTAATATCAATTTTAAAAACCATTCCGGTGTAATATTCTAATTGCCTTCCAAAGGATGTTGAAAATACTACATTTAGTTTTGAAACCTTGTTTTTAGAAATTGGAAAATATTTTTGATCTACAGCTAAATTTATTCTGTTTTTTTTAAAAAATTTATTTAACTCTATGGCTGCTTTATTTATTGGACATTTTATTTTTAGAAAATCTTTTATTATTTTTGAAACATTTTTTCCTTTACTAGCTCTTCTAGGATCTTTTATTTTCTGGTCAAATCTTTTTAATATTTCGTTAATTGTTCTTCCTGCCACAATGTTTGATAAATCTTCTTTAAGCATTTTCACGTAACGCTTTTTGTCTATTTCTACAATTGTCGGGTCAACATCTGAATTAGTCTCTAATCTTTTTAATAAATCATTAAAATATTCTTCTATCCAGAAATGTCTGGCTAATCTTAGCTTCCATCTCTTTGGAATATCTAATTTTGAAATTAATAAATTAAATATTTCAACATTTCCAATAGTGAGTGTTCCTGAAGAATATTTAATATTTTGAAGTGATTTAAGAGATGTATTTATAATTTCTTTATCATCATTTTTCTCATTCTTAGATCCCAAAATTTCAAATCCAATTTGATTTCTTATGATTGAATCTTTTTTGTTTTGTGATTTTCGATAAGCTTGACCACTATAAAAAATTTTTTCCTTACCCTTTAAATTATTTTCTAAATATCTTAGGCAAGATGCAATTGTTAAATCTGGTCTTAAACACAACTCGCTTCCATTCTGATCCGTAAAAGAAAAGATAAATTTTCTAAAGTTTTCTCCTGATCTTTGAACAATATGATTAGCCTCAATTACTGAGGGTAAATTAATATATTTAAAACCCTTAGATTTTACTGATCTAAGGATATTTTCAGATAAGTTTTTTGACTTCATCGATTAAATTTTCTTTTGGAAATGTTTTATTGTTTTCACCCTTTACACCTTTAAGGCTTTTTATTGTGACTGTATTTTGATTAAATTCATTTTCACCACATATAATTGCAACATCTAACTCACGTTTATTTGCTAAAGTAAGCTGCTTACCTAAATTTTTCTTTGTATCTAAAAAAATTTCAGCATTGATTTTATTATTTCTTAATAGATCTAAAATTTCATAGTAATTTTTAAGATATTTTTCATCCATTACACAAACTAAAACTGGTTTTTGATTATCTACTTTTACTTGATCCAATTGCATTAAAGCAAATAACAATCGATCAACACCAAAACTAATTCCGGTGCCTGGAATATCCACCCCTTTAAATCTCGAGATTAATTTTGCATAGGCTCCTCCAGAACAAATACTACCTATATCGACCTCTTTACCTTTGTTATTTGTGACTTTAAAATTTAGATTTGTTTCAACAATGAAATCTGAATAATAAGCCAATCCCCTAACAATTGTAAAATTTGTTTTGACCTGATTTAAATTTGAACTGTAACCCAATACTTCAAATACTTGTTCTAATTCCTTTATACCTTCTTGAGACAATGGATTTTTTAATGTTTCTTTTAATTCTTTTAAATCTTTAATTTTTAGAAAATTAAGTATTTCAGATGCTTGTTTATCTTTTAAATCTGCACCCATAGTGATTGCACCACTTATATCTTTTCTCTCTTTTTTAAGCAGATCTTCAACACCTTTTAAACCAAAACCTGGTTTATCTAATTTATCAATTGCCCTAATTACTTTTACTTGCTTTTCTTCTGATATTTTTAAATCATCAATTAATCCTTGAACTATTTTTCTGTTACTAACGTTGATTGTAAATTGATCTTTTTTTAGACCACAATCTAACAAAGTACTTGATATTAAATTGCAAAGCTCCGCATTTGCTTGCGCAGGATTAACATTTCCAACGATATCAAAATCCGCTTGCATAAATTCTCTGTATCTTCCATTACCAGCCTTTTCGTTCCTAAAGACATTTTGAATAGCATACCTTTTAAAGATTGATGGAAGCTCTTGATTATTTTGAGCAACAAATCTAGCTAGTGGGCTTGAAAGATCATACCTAAGAGTAATGTTTTTTTCTCCATCCTGAAATGAGAATACATCAGACATAGGATTAGCGTCATCTTCTGCCAAAAAAGATCCTATATTTTCACTTATCTCAAACGAAGGGGTTTCCAGAGCCTCTGCTCCAAATTTAATAAAATTATTCTCAATAGCTTTTAAAAGCTTTTTTTTGAGAAGAAGTTTTTTATCCCAACGATCTTCAAATCCTGAAGGTAATCCAGGAATTAATTTTTTTTCTTTATTCATTTTTTGGTACCCGGGCTGAGAGTCGAACTCAAACTTAAAGTTCCACAAACTTCCGTGCTAACCATTACACCACCCGGGCTTATCCTCTTTGTTTTTATCTTATTTTATGTGGATTTAAAATTATAATATAAATAAATAGCCTACTGGCTATGGAAACAGTTTCTGTGTGTACTTTTAAAAGTCTTTATGTACGTAATATTTATATTCATGAGCAGTCTTTTAGACAAAAAAAATTAATATTCAAGGTCTAAATAGAAAAAGGACGTTTATCTATTTGATAGATAAAACGCCCTTTTAAACAATTTCTAAATTAGTCTATTTTTTTTAAATTAACTGCAGAAGGACCTTTGGGACCATCTTCCAATGTGAATTCAAGTTTATCACCTTCATTGAGATACCTCATACCTGCAGCTTTCACTGCTGAAGCGTGAACAAAGGCATCTTTTTCTTTATCATCTCTTTCAATGAAGCCATATCCCTTTTTACCATTATACCATTTAATTTTTCCTTGTAATGTACTCATCTTATTTATTAGTCCTTTTGTTATTTATTATCTCTTAAAGGTAATTTCTTTTAAGATTATTTCAAGATGAAACTTTATGGTGGTGGCTGAGGAAGGATTCGCACCTCCGACACAAGCCTTTTCAGGGCTCTGCTCTACTCCTGAGCTACTCAGCCTTATTTATCCCCTAAAGATAATTCTTCCTTTAGTAAGATCGTAAGGTGTCATTTCAACTGTCACATTATCACCTTGGAGAACTCTAATTCTGTTTTTTCTTAACTTACCAGCTGTATGAGCTGTAACGGTATGTCCATTTTCTAATTTTACTCTAAACATAGCGTTGGGAAGAAGGTCAATAACTATACCTTTAAATTCCAGTAAGTCTTGTTTTGACAAATTTACTTTCTCCTTATTCGTTTTACTACAGATTGAGCGTGTCCAACCAACCCTTCGTAATTTGCAAGTGTTATAACTGATGGTCCAAGACTTTCAATACCCTTTTTTGATAAGTTTATGTAAGAAATCCTTTTATAAAATTCATTTACACTTATACCGCTTGAGTATTTTGCAGAACCATTAGTTGGCAAGACATGGTTTGATCCAACATTATAATCAGTCATTGCCATCACTGCATATTTTCCTAAACATATTGATCCTGAATTTTTTATTTTTGGAACTATCGATTTATAATTTTTAATATTTAATTCTAAATGTTCTGGTGCAATTTTATTTACAACACTTGTTATTTTAGCGTCTGAAGAAATATACATAAGAATTCCATTATTAATTAAACTTCTTCTTGCAATAGAAGATCTTGGAATTTCTTTTAATTGTTTAGTAATTTCAATTTTTACTTTATCTAGCAAATTTTTATCCTTTGAAATCAAAATACATTGTGCAAGAATATCATGTTCAGCTTGTCCAATTAAATCACTTGCAACCCACTCAGGATTTGAGAATTTATCACAAACAACAGTTACTTCTGAAGGTCCTGCAGTCATACCTTCAATTCCAACAACACCAAAAACTTCTTTTTTTGCTGCCGCAACATATGTGTTTCCTGGACCAACTATTTTATTAACTTTTTTAATTTTTTTAGTCCCATAAGATACCGCTGCAATAGCAGAAGGGCCCCCAATAGAATAAATTTCTTTTATTTTGCATTTTTTTGCAGCGTATAATACGGCTGGATTTTGTTTTCCTTTATGACCCGGATTAATCATAACTATTCTCTTAACACCTGCAACAATTGCTGGAATAGCATTCATCAAGACACTCGATGGGTATGAGGCAGTAGAACCAGGAACATAAATTGCAACAGACTCTAAAGGCAAATATTTATATTCGAGTTTATTTTTTAATTTATCTGTATAAGAAATATTTTTAAATTTTTGAAGTGAATGAAATTTATAAATTCTATTATATGCCGTATCTATTGCTTTCTTTACTTTTTTATCAAGTGAATTTATAGATTTTTTTATTTGTTTTGTGCTTGGAATGATTATGTTGTTTTGATTAAATCTTTTCTCGTATTTTAATAATGCTTTATCTCCATTTTTTTTAACATCTTTAATTATATTTTTTACAGAAACAGAGTCAGATTGAATTTTTTTTTTCCTCTGTAAAAGCAAATTCTCTAATAATTTATCAAAATTTTTACTTTTACTATTTAGTATCTTCATAACTAATTAATTTCACTTTGATCCTCTAGTCTTGCTTCAATAGTTTCTGTAGTTAAAGCAATATGAGCATTATTATTAAAAATAAGATTTATTTCATTAACATCATTATTTTTCAAATAATCTATGGCTATTAACTCTAGAACTGTTTCTTGATTTGATTGATCAATGTTCTTTGATCTTACTTTATCAACAAAATCAAACCTACAAATGCTATTAATTTTTTTATCCTCCAGATCACTTTCAACCTTGGTTCTTTGAATTGACAATAAAAAAACTTTGTTAGATTCGAGGTATTTTATATCAGCAATTTTAACTTTAGCCCCAGAACTACAAGCTGAAATGATTTGTAAACCTTCTTGATCACTTGCTATTATTTTTGCTAGATATTTATTCACTATTTTAATCTTTTAATTTTAACACCAATTTTTTTTAATTTATTTTCAATCTTTTCATAACCTCTGTCTAAGTGATAAATTCTGTTAATATATGATTTACCGTTAGAAACTATAGCTGCTAAAACTAGTGCAACTGAGGCTCTTAAATCACTAGACATTAATTCAGCACCAATGAATTTTGTATTTCCTTCTATTATAGCAGTATTATTTTTAATATTTATTTTTGCTCCCAGTCTTTGCAGTTCTGCAACATGCATAAATCTATTTTCAAAAATACTCTCGGTTATTGAGCTTTTGCCTACTGCTTTACACATCAAAACCATCAATTGTGCTTGAAGGTCTGTAGGAATACCTGGAAACTCTTTAGTTTTAATGTTTTTTATTGATTTTATCTTTTCGGGTCCTTTAATTAAGATTTTATTTGCACTTATTTTAATTTTAGCTCCAATTTTTTTTAGCAATTTTATTTCCGTATCAATAATTTCAGGTTTAAGATTATTTATTTTTAAATTACCTTTTGCAAGTGTTGCGGCTACACAAAAAGTACCTGCTTCTATTCTATCAGCCATTACAGAATATTTAGTTTCATTCAAAGAATTTACACCTATAATTTTGCAAACTCTTCCACTCCACTTAATTTTTGCTCCACCTTTATTTAGAAAATTTGTAAGATCTTTAATCTCAGGTTCTATTGCGCAATTTTTTAAAATTGTTTTACCTTTTGCTAAACATGCTGCTATTATAGAATTTTCTGTTGCCCCAACACTTATCTTTGGAAAATTTATGGTTGTTCCGTTAAGTCTCCCTTTTGATTTTGCCAGAATATATCCATCTTTTAATTCATAATTCATACCAAGTTTTTTTAATGCTGTAAGATGATAATTAACTGGTCTAGCACCAATTAAGCATCCTCCAGGCAAAGAGGTTTTGGATTTATGGTATTTTGAAATTAGTGGACCTAAAACTAAGATAGAACCACGCATTGTTTTGACTAAAGAATAACTGGCAAAAGTTTTCATATTTTTTTTATTTATAATTTTTGCTGTTTTTTTATCTCTCGATAAAACTATTTTGGAACCAAGAGACTTTAATAAATTTAACATTGTATTAATGTCTCTAACTCTTGGTAAATTTTTGATTACTACAGGTTTGTCAAATAATAGAGTTGCAGCTAATATAGGTAAGGATGCATTCTTCGAACCTGAAATTGAAACATTACCCTTGATTTTACAAGGGCCATTAATCAGAAATTTATCCATAAATTACTTTTTAATTTTAGCAACTTGAATTGTAGTTTGGCCCTGATATTTACCGTTTTTTGATTTATATGTAGTTTCTGGTTGAGTGTCTGATTTAAAAAATAAAAATTGTGCTATTCCCTCATTTGAATAAATTTTTGCAGGATTGGGTGTCGTATTACTTAGCTCAATTACAATATTACCCTCAAATTCATTTTCAATTGGAGTAACATTACAAATAATTCCTGTTCTTGCATAAGTACTTTTTCCCACACAAATACACAAAACGTCTTTTGGTATTCTAAAGTATTCTACTGTTTTAGCTAAAACGAATGAATTGGGTGGTATAATACAATGTGGACCTTTTCGTTCAATAAAGTTATCATCAGAGAAATTCTTTGGATCAACTAAAGAACTATTAACATTGGTAAATATTCTGTATTCATCAGAGATTCTTACATCATATCCCATACTACTTAATCCATAAGAAATTTTTCCTTCAGAAACTTGATGATCCAAAAATGGCTCAATCATATTGTGATCTTTACACATTTTTTTAATCCAAGAATCAGGTTGAATTGACATTATTTATTTTTCTTTTTATTTTTTTTTTGGAAAATTTTTCTTTTCTTCAAATTTTTTCTAAGCGCCAAGCTTAAACGCTCATTTTTGTCTTTTGAACTCATTCTTTATTTGGGTTGGTCAGGAAATCTAAGGAAATTGGTTTGTTAGGATCTAATGTGGTTGTTTTTTCCTCTCCTTTTTTTGAACCTTCTTTGGCTAAACGTTTGGCTTTTTTTTCAGCAAGTTTTCTTTCTCTTTTAGCTTGCTTTTCCATAAGCTTATTACTTTTCGTTGATTTATAATCGTAATGAATTCCCATAACATTTTTTTAAAATAGATATAAATCATATTCATCAAAAAATTAAGGCAATAATTTGAAAAAAATGCTTTATTATCGGTAAAATACAATTTGTCTCTAAGCTCCTGTAGTTAAATGGTATAACAAGTCATTGGTAATGACTAATTCCCTGGTCAGTACAGGGTGGGAGCACCACTATTTACTGTAAAAAAACTTTCTCAAAAATATCGTAATCAAAATAAAAATAAAGAAAGCTGTGATTGGGATGTATATATCAGGTGAAAATATTATATCAGTTATTTCTGGCACTTTGGAATTTTGTTCTATAATTTTTTCAAATCCACTACCAATAGAAACTGCTAAAAAAATTTGAGGAATGATTCCAATTAATGTAGCAAAGAAAAAATTTATAACTTTAACATTAAATAAGGTTGGTAAAAGACAGCTCAACTGCCAAGGTATCCCACCTACAAAACGGTAAATTAATAAGTAAATAAATTCAGATTGTTTAAATTTTTTTTCTAAGTTTTGAAACTTATTTAAAAATTTTTCTCTAATTATTTCTTTTAAAAAATAATTACCAAAAATATACACAAAAGTAGCTCCAATACTTAAACCTAAAACAACAACAAGAGTTCCAATCCACTTTCCAAAAATAAATCCTCCTATTAAAGCTACAGGAGAGCCAAATCCTAAAAAAGGGAAAACCCAAAGAATAGTTAATACTAAAAAAATAATGGAAATTAAAAATATATTGGAATTTTTAAGTTCGATAAAATAAAATCGATTATCTCTAAGAAAATCATAAGATGTTACTTCTGAAATGTTAAATTTAGAAAAAAAGAAATACAAAAATAGGCCTACAATTAATAAATAAGATAAACCAATAAATAATTTTAATTTTTTTGTTTTTTCCATGATTCTTCTTATTTTAATGCTTAATCTTCTATTTGCTATTTTAATTATTACTAATATAAAGAGGCAAAAATTATAAAAAAACCGTATCAAATCTAATTATGAAAAGAACTTATCAGCCCTCAAATAAAAAAAGAGCTCGAAAACATGGCTTTCGTTCAAAGATGAAAACTAAAGGTGGTAAAAAACTTTTGGCTAGAAGAAGAGCAAGAGGAAGAAAATCACTAACTGTTTCTGTATAGATAATGAAAAGCAAAATACTTGCTCTTTCAAAAAACGAAGAATTTAAAAATTTACTTAAACAAAAAAAGATTACCAATAAATACGTAAGTATTTTTTTTGGAAAATTACTAAATAAAGATAAAAAAAGATTAAATATTAGTTTTGTAACTAAAAAAAAAATTGGTAATGCAGTAAAGAGAAATAAAATTAAAAGAAGATTAAGAAACATCATGAATGACGCTGTTAAAAAAATAGAGATAAACTTTGATTATTCATTTCTTGTTATAGCTAAGTCTTCTATGCTAAATAATGAATACAAAATTATAAAAGAAACACTTTTTCAGGATTTTGAAAAAATAAAATAATGAATATATTTACTTTAATTTTAATTAAATTTATCAAAGCCTATAAATATTTGATTAGTCCATTGTTGGGTAATTCTTGTAGATATTTACCAACATGTTCTGAATACAGCATAGATGCTTTAAAAGAGTACGGTTTTTTTAAAGGTTTATTAGTTAGCATAAAAAGAATTTTATCCTGCCATCCAATAAAATTTTTAGGGGGTGGTGAAGGGTTTGATCCAGTTAAAAAAGAAATGAAGGATAGTAAATAATGGAAACTAGAAATATAATTGCTGCTATAAGTTTATCAGCTGCTGTAATTATATTATACTCGCTATTTTTTGCACCACCTCCTATAACGAAAGAAAATTTAGCCGAAAAAACTAAGACTGAACAGAGTTCTGATGCACCTAGTCTTGATCAAAAAGAAAATATAACTGAAATTTCACGAGAAGAAGCATTACAACAAAGTGAAAGAATTCAATTTGAAAACCAAAGTATTGTTGGATCAATTTCATTAAAGGGGGCTGCAATAGACGATCTAACTTTCAAAGAATATAATGTTAGTTTGGAAAGCAATGAAAAAGTAAAATTTCTTGCACCACGAAGCTCTAAAGAAGGCTATATAATAGAAAGTGGTTTTATAACTACTGATAAAAATATCGATATTCCAAATGCAGATTCAATTTGGTCAGTTTCTGGAAATAATAAATTAACTGATCAATCTCCTATAAAACTAAGTTGGACTAATGATCAAGGCATCACTTTTGAAAAAGAAATTGCATTAGATGATAAGTTTTTATTCACAATAAAACAAAGAGTTACAAATTCTACTGATAAAAATTATGACTTCTATTCATATGGACAAATTATAAGAAATCAAATCCCAGAAGGTTTAACCGATTTCTACATACTTCATGAAGGCCCTATCGCTACATTAGATGGAGAATTAATTGAGGAAGATTATGACGATATTGAAGAGAAAAAATTTTCAAGAACTGCCCAAAAAGGATGGTTGGGTCTAGGAGATAAATATTACATATCAACTTTAATTCCACCAAGAGAAAAAGAATTTAAAACTACCATGGATTTCAAAAATAAGTATAGAATAAACTTTGTTACAACAGAACCATTAGAGTTAACTGGAAATTCCTCTATAGAAGAAAACTTGCAAGTAATAGTAGCTGCAAAAAGAGTTGATGTAATTGATGGGTACGCAGAGTCATTAAATATTGAAAAATTTGATCTTACAATTGATTGGGGATTCTTATACTTTTTAACACGTCCTTTGTTTACTGCTTTAGAATATTTCTTTAAAATATTTGGTAATTATGGATTGGCAATTATTGCTGTTACTGTTTGTATTCGTGTAGCATTTTTTCCACTTGCTAATTTTTCATTCAGAAGCATGGCTAAAATGAAAGCTCTTCAGCCTGAGATGACAAGGCTTAAGGAATTACACAAAGATGACAAGATGAAATTGCAACAAGCAATGATGGCTCTTTATAAAAAAGAAAAAGTAAACCCCATGTCTGGATGTTTGCCAATTCTAATTCAAATACCTGTATTCTTTGCTTTGTATAAGGTTTTATTTGTAACGATAGAAATGCGTCATATGCCTTTTTATGGGTGGATCCAAGATTTAAGTGCTAAGGATCCTACTTCTATATTTAATTTATTTGGATTGTTTCCCTATGAAGTACCTTCTTTTCTTGTAATTGGAGCATGGCCAGTTGCTATGGGAGTATCAATGTGGGTACAACAAAAATTAAATCCAGCTCCAACAGATCCAATGCAAGCAAAAATATTTATGTTCTTCCCTTTATTTTTAACAGTAATTCTTGCACCATTTCCAAGTGGGCTAGTAATTTATTGGACAGTTAATAATATTTTAACAATGGCTCAGCAGGTTGTAATAATGAAACGTACAACGATTAAAACTGCAACCTAGTAATTAAAAATAATAAATGGACCTTGAAAAGATACTACCTGAAAATGGGCCACCATTAAATGAAGTAACTAAATACATTGAAAAATACAAAAATGATTTGATAGTAATTAAATATGGTGGAAACGTTTTAATTGATAGAAACGTATTTAATAACTTTATAACTGATCTTAGCGTTTTAAATAAATTAGGTCTTGCAACTGTTGTTATTCATGGTGGCGGACCTAGAATTAAAAGAGAGCTAGAAAAGTCAAATATAGAATCAAAATTTATAAGAGGACTAAGAGTTACTGATAAACATATAATTGATATTGTTGAAACTGTTTTAATTGATTTTAATCATGACATTGTTAATTCTTTAAAAGACAAAGGAACAGAAGCAATCTCTATTCACACAAAAAATAATAATATTATAAAAACTATACCAGAATCAGAGGAGCTAGGGTTTGTAGGAATACCAAAAGAAATTAATAATGAACAAATATTTAATATAATTAATCAAAATAAAATTCCTATAATTTCACCTTTAGGATTAGGTAAAGAAAATCAAACATATAATATTAATGGAGATACTGCCGCAATGGCCATAGCAAAATCTTTAAAATCAAGAAGACTTTTATTGATGACAAATGTAGATGGGGTTCTAGATAAAAGCAAAAAATTAATAGAAGAAATTTCTTCATCTGAGATTATGGAAATGATTAAAGATAAAACTATTACAGAGGGTATGATACCTAAAATAAATGCTTGTTTAGATGCAGTTAATAATGGTGTAACAGCAGTTGGTATAATCAATGGCACAAAGCAACATTCATGTTTATGGGAAATATTCTCTGACAAGGGTTCTGGGACCCTAATAAGACAATGAAAGAATTAAAGAATATAAAAAACATATTATTTGATTGTGATGGAGTACTCTACAGTGATCTTGAAGGAGTATTTGGTCAAGTAAGTAAAAAAATGACTCAATACATTTCAAATAAATTAAATGTAAATTTAAAAGAAGCAAAAGAATTACAAACAAATTATTTTCATAAATATAACACTAGCCTTAATGGTTTGATGATACATCACGATATACCTCCAAGAGAATTTTTAGACTACGTGCATGATATTAATTTAGATTTTTTAGAAAAAGATACTGCTTTAAGGAATGAGCTAAAAAATATTAATCTAAATAAATTTGTGTTCACAAATGGTAGCAAAGAACATGTTAAAAATATCACTACTCACTTAGGAATTGATGATCAATTTGACGGTGTATTTGATATTGTTGATGCTGAATACAGTCCAAAACCTGAAGCAAAAGCATTTGATCTTATGGTCAAAAAATTTCAAATCGACCCAACTGAGACACTTTACATTGAAGATATTGCAAAAAACTTATCAATTGGAAAAGAAAGAGGAGCAAAAACAGTTTGGTTAATCAATGATGAATACTGGGGGAAAAAAGAATCTGATAAAGGATATATTGATTACAAAATAGAAAATCTTTCTTTATTTTTAAAAGAAATAAGGTTATTAAAAAACTCATAAAATTATGAGTATAGAAAAAATTATAAATGAAGCTTGGGAAAATAAAGACCAAGTAGGCCAAAATTCAGATAAATCTTTAAAGGATGCTGTTAATCAAATTATAGATGATTTAGACAGTGGAAAAGTAAGAGTAGCTGAAAAGATCAATGGCGAATGGGTTACTCATCAGCATCTAAAAAAGGCTATCATGTTAAGTTTTAGAATGTATCCAATGGAAAATTTAAATGGTCCATACAGTAGCTGGTATGACAAAGCTCATTTACTTAAAGGAAAAACAGCTGGATGGACGAAAGAAGATCATGAAAAAGCTGGTTTTAGAATGGTGCCAAATTCACCAGTAAGAAAAGGATCATTTGTTGGAAAAAATGCAGTTTTGATGCCGTGTTATGTAAATATCGGAGCATATATTGATGAAGGGACGATGATGGATACATTTAGTCGTGCAGGAAGTTGTTGTCAGATTGGAAAAAATTGTCATATCTCAGCTGGTACTGGCGTAGGAGGTGTATTAGAACCTGCTCAAGCATTACCAACAATTATTGAAGATAATGTTTTCTTAGGAGCAATGTCCGAGGTAGTTGAAGGTGTAATAGTTGGAGAAGGCTCAGTTCTAAGTATGGGAATGTATATTGGACAATCAACAAAAATTGTTAATAGAAAAACCGGTGAAATAACTTATGGAAAAATTCCACCTTATTCAGTGGTAGTTCCAGGATCCTTGCCAGATAAAAGCAACCCACAAGCGCCGTCTTTGTATTGTGCAGTAATAATTAAACAAGTTGATGAAAAGACGAGATCAAAAACATCAGTTAACGATCTTTTAAGAGAATAAAAATGCAAAAAATAAATGAATTACAATTAGCTAAAGAGCTAATTAGGTTTCCGTCTGTTACAAAAACTGATGCAGGTGTAATTAAATTTTTAGAAAAAAAATTAAAAAAACTTGGCTTTAAGACTAAAATTCTCGAGTTCAAAGATAAAAATAGTTATCCTGTAAAAAATCTTTATGCAAGACTTGGTACAACAAGTCCAAATTTTTGTTATGCAGGTCATTTAGATGTGGTACCACCTGGTAATTTAAATGATTGGACTGTTGATCCCTTTAAACCAGCTGTTAAAAAAGGATACTTAATTGGCAGAGGTGCAAATGATATGAAAAGCTCAATAGCTGCATTTGTTGCTGCGGTAGGTAATTTTTCTAAAATAAATAAAAAATTCGGTGGGTCTATTAGTCTTCTAATTACAGGAGATGAAGAAGGAATTGCAATTAATGGAACGAAAAAAGTTGTTGAGTATTTGAGAAAAAGAAAAGAAAAAATAGATTTCTGCTTAGTAGGAGAACCCACGAATCCAAATAAACTAGGAGAAATGATAAAAATTGGTCGTAGAGGTAGTATGACTGGAAAATTATCTGTCATTGGTATTCAGGGTCATGTCGCTTACCCAAATAGAGCAAACAATCCGTCAACAGCTTTGGTCCAAATATTAAAAGAGTTAAAAGAAATTAAATTTGATAAAGGAACAAAAGATTTTCAACCTACAAATTTAGAAATAACAAAAATTAACATTGATAATTCAGCTGATAATGTAATTCCAAGATTAGCAAGTGCATCCTTTAATATAAGATTTAACAACAAACACACATCTTACAAATTAAAGAATAAAATTAATAAAATAATAAAACAAATTTGTGATAAAAATAAATCAAAATATAAAATGGAATATAGCGTTTCTGGTGAGGCCTTTTTAACTAAGCCCAACAAAACCACATTTATGGTACAAAATACAATTAAGAGAATTACTAAAATTAAACCAAAACTATCTACAACCGGTGGAACGTCAGATGCTAGATTCATAAGAAAAATAGCTCCATGTTTAGAATTTGGTTTGGTAGGAAAAACTATGCATAAGGTAGGAGAATGTGTGTCCTTATCTGATTTAAAAAAATTGACTTTAATTTATACTAAAATCTTAGATAACTACTTTAAGTGAAAACTGGTTTAATTACATCAGATACATCTCAAAATCATGATACAGGTCCTGGGCATCCAGAACAAATAGTAAGGGTATCAGTAATAGTAGAAAATTTTAAAAAACTTAATAATAAAAATCTTATATGGAAGAAACCATCAAAAGTTTCAGACGATATTATATTAACCACACATGAAACAAATTACTTAAAGTTATTAAAAAGTTCTTTTCCAAAAAAAGGTTTTTCTTCACTTGATGGTGATACAATCATTTCACCTGGAAGCAAAGATGCAACTTTCGATGCGGCTGGGTCAATAATTACTGCGATTGATGGAGTAGAAAAAAAAGAATTTAGAAATGCATTTTGTGGTGTTCGACCTCCTGGACATCACAGCTCACAAAATAAGGCCGCTGGTTTTTGTATTTTAAATTCAGTAAGTATTGGTGCAAATTATTTGTTAAAGAAATACAAATATAAGAAAGTTGCAATAATAGATTTTGATGTTCATCATGGTAATGGAACACAGGATATTTTTTATGAAAATGAAAATGTTCTTTTTATATCAACTCACCAATATCCCTACTACCCAGGAACTGGTTCTGAACAAGAAAGAGGTAAATTTAACAATATCCTTAATATACCTTTGCCAGCTGGCATAAGTTCAAAAGAATATTTAAATGTATTTGACCGAGTATTAAAAAGATTAGAAGAGTTTAAACCAGAGTTTATATTGATTAGCGCTGGTTTTGACGCCCATGAGGATGACCCTCTTGCTCAATTTAATTTAAAAACAGAAGATTATTTTACTATTACCAAAAGAATTTTAGTGGCTTCTAAAAAATTTTGTAATGGAAAAGTTGTATCAATTTTAGAGGGCGGTTATGACCTAAATGCACTTCGAGATAGCACTAAAAGACACGTTGATGCTCTTTTAGAATTTAATTGATAATTCTTTAGAAAACTCTAAATAAAAATCTTCATGAAATTATATAAAATAAAAAGATCTGGAATAGATAATAAAGGAAGAGGACTTTATGCAACTCGTGACATTAAAGAAGGAACCAAAATAATTGACTATGTTGGAAAACTTATAACAAAAAAACAAACACAAGATTCTGATAAATACGATAATAATAAACCGATATATTTATTTACAATAAATAAAAGATACGACCTAGATGGAGATTTTTCATGGAATACCGCGGGTTTAATAAATCATTCTTGTGATAATAATTGTGATTACGATGGAAAAGGATTGAAAGTTTGGGTCAAAGCAATCAAAGACATTAAAAAAGGTGAGGAATTTACCTGTGATTATGGATTTGGTTATGATGAAAACTACAAACAATTTCCTTGTAAATGTAAATCAAAAAACTGTTGTGGCTATATTGTAAGAGCTGAGTCTAGATGGCGAATAAATAAAAAATTTGCTATGAGCAATAAAAATAAATTAATAAAGAACTCTAAATAAAAATAAACCACCTGGTGGTGCTGGAGGAGCACACAATGTTCTTTTTTTTGACTTAAATCTTTTTTCAAAAGTTTTCAAATCCCATTTAGTTTCTCCCAAGAATTTTAAACAACCAACCATAGATCTAACCTGATGTTGTAAAAATGATTGAGAACTAAATTGAAATTCAATTTTATTTTTTGATGATGTAATTTTAATTGATTTAATAGTTTTAATTGGACTTTTAGCGTGACAGCTTGAAGATCTAAAAGTTGAATAATCATGGGTTCCTAATAACTTTTTTGCACCCTTTTTCATTAATTCTATATTTAAAGGTCTTCGAACATGCCATGCTCTATTTTTTTCAATTATTGGTCGGCTTATTTGATTAAAAATAAAATATTTATAAATTCTTTGTTTTGCTGAAAATCTAGCATGAAATTTATTATTTCTTTTTTTAATTTTTTTGATTGCAATGTCTTTTATATTTAAAAAATGATTTATGGATTTTAAAAATTTAATTGTATCAGTTATTTTATTTTTACAATCAAAGTGCGCAGATTGCTCAAATGCATGAACCCCGGCATCGGTTCTTCCTTGACCGTGTAAAATAATCTTTTCTTTTAATAACTTTGATAATTTTTCTTGAATTAATCCTTGAATTGTTGAACCTTTTTTTTGAATTTGCCATCCTCTAAAATTTGTCCCTACATACTCAATTAGTATTTGATATCTATTCATTACAAAAATGAACCCTTTTTAATTTGCGTTCCTAAAACAAATTCTCCAATACTTTGGGGCTTTTTTCCCTGTCTTTGTATTTCTTTAATTTTTATTGATTTTTTATCTCCACATGAAACTTCTAAATGTTCAGATAAAACCTCACCTGGTTTTCCTTGTGCTTGTCCAATTTCTGCTTTTAATATTTTATATCTCTCACCGTTAAACATGAAATAAGCTCCTGGAACTGGATAAAGCCCATTTATTTTACCAATTATAATTTTAGCATCCTCTTTCCAATTAATCTGTCCCTCTAATTTTTGAATTTTTGGTGCGTATGACGCTGATGAGTGATCTTGTTCTATAAAGTTTGCTTTATCTTCAAATATATCATCGATATTATCTAAGATTTTCTCTGCAGCCAAACTTGATAGCTTTTCATTAATATCTTCAGCATTTAAATTATTTTCTATATTAATTTTATAAACATTACATACCGGTCCTGTATCTAGTTCTTCTCCTATTTTCATAATACTAATTCCTGTCTCTTTATCTAAATTCATAATTGATCTTTGAATGGGAGCAGCACCTCTCCACTTTGGAAGAATGGATGCATGTATATTAATAAATCCTTTTTTAGTTAAATTTAAATATGATTTTGGTAAAATTTGACCATAAGCAACAACTATTGCCAAATCAGCCTCTAAAGATTTAAAGTACTTTAATTCCTCTAAATTTTCTTTTAATGAATTTGGTGTTCTAAATTCTATGTTTAAAGTTTCTGAAATTAATTGAATTGGTGACTTGTTGATTTTTTGACCTCTTTTAGATTTTTGAGGTGGTTGTGTATAAACACAAGAAATAGGATATCCATTTTGATAAAGTGATTTTAAAATTGGAACAGCGAACATGGGTGTACCCATAAAAACTATTTTTTTTAGCATTGATTAAGCTTCTGCAGAGGTAGATTTTAATTTTGATAATTTTTTAATTATCATTGACCTTTTTAATTTTGAAAGATAATCAATAAATAGTATTCCCTCTAAATGATCCATTTCATGCTGAATACATGTTGCAAGAAGACCATCTGCCTTTAGCAATTTCTTTTCTCCATGATAATCAATATATTCTACTTCACACTTGCTAGGTCTATCAATTTCAGCAAACTGGTTTGGCACAGAAAGACATCCTTCCTCATAAGTTATTTTTTCTGGGTCTTTATTTTTTATAACTGGATTTACGAAATATCTTGGCTCTTTTTTACTCTCATCTTTACTTATATCCATTACAATAATTCTCTTGGGCACACCAACTTGTATCGCCGCAAGACCAATTCCATTTGCGTCATACATTGTCTCAAGCATATCATCCATCAATTTTTGCTCTTCTTTACCAACGCCATTGACCGGTTTAGAAATTTGTCTAAGTAATTTATTAGGTTCTGTTATTATAGTTCTGATAGCCATAACTTGATTTTATTATAATTTTTATACTTTTAAAGGAAGAACTTTTAACAATAGTCTATTTCTAATTAAATCAACATTTAATTGATTTAAAGTATTCATAATAAAATAAACTGTATCTTCATCAATATTTTCAATTTTGTCAGGTCCAATTACCTCAATTATTCTTAACAATGCAGCACCAATCTCATTATTATCTATCATTTTTTGAATATCAGCAGGCATTTCTGATTGCTTTAACTCATAAAGACTGTCATATTTTTTTGAAATTTCAACTCCATCAGATTTAAGGGCCTCTAAAAAAATTATATCTTTTTTTGATAAAGAATATTTTTTATCTTTCTTAATTTTTTTTAAAAATTTGTCTAGATCCTCTTCGATTTTAGATTTTGCATAATCCCCATTGAAATAATTTATGAGTTTTGATTGATGTAAAATTTTACTATTATATTTTATCTTTTTATCTGCTGTCTCTTTCTTGTTTAGATTGCTATTATAAAATGATGTAAAATTTGAGGGCACATCCTCAACGTCAATTTCACTTAAAAATTTTTTTAATTCCAAATCAAAGGCATCACCTATTTCATCAGATATAAATAGATCCTTTAATATTTTGATAAATTCTAATTTGATTTTTGGTTCTTCAGCTAAAAGAGTTCTTTGATATAAAAGAGCGCGTCCCTCGATTGAAGATAGAGATTTATATGCCTCTTTTGCATTTAAAAATTGGTTAATATTAAATTGAAATTTTTTATAAAATTCGAATAAATCTTCTTCAGAATAATTTTTATCATTAACAGCTTTTTCTATTGTAGAAATTTTTTCTACATCAGTAATTTCTAAATCTTGAATTTTAAATAGTAAATTAGCAGCTGAAAGATATTTCCAAATTATTTTAGGTGTATCTTCATTCGGTTCATAAGAAAACTCAGGATTTGTTCTGTGTGCTAAATGAAAATCTAAAATTGAGTTTATTGAAATTTCTTTATCTGCTTCATTCAAGTATCCAAATAAATAATTTATTTTATTTTCATAATAATTGTCCTCAAAACCTAATTCTTTTTTTAAATCTAAAATTAGTTGTGCCTCTTCATTTTTTCCATAATTTATTAAACAATATAAATTAAATTTAGATAGATATTCATCTTGAATAGGTTCTGCATTTTTAGAAAAAAACTCACAAGGTTTTTTTATATTTGATTCTGATAAATAACTATCAACTAAATATCGTGCTAAATTTGGATGCAAATTTATTATTTGATTTTTAATTAAATATTCCTCTATTAATTCTAAGTTTGCATCTTTTATTAACCAATCAGATTTAAAGCTCATAAATTCTTGCTCAGTAATATTTTGAGTTGGAGAATAAGCATTAGTTAATAAAGATATGTGCATTATGTCAGAAGCATCTTCTGAAAGATTAAACTTATTAATATTCTGAAATAAATTTTTTAATTTAGTCCCATCTGAATTTGACCACATATCCATACTCAGGCCGTATTCGCTAGGATCGTATAATCCAACAATTTTAATTTCTTTTGATGAAAATTCTTTATCAAGTTTAATTGTATCTGTTTGTTTATTTGTTTGTAGTTGGTAAACACTATTCTGATTAGCGCTACTAGAATTTTCACTTGAAATATTTGAGTCTGACGTAACCTGATTATCTTTTTTTTCTATATTCCAAATATCAATTGGTTTTTCCTCTGCAAACACAGGGATAAAAAAAATAAGACAAACTAATTGAATTAAAAGAATTTTCTTATTTAACGATTTTAAAATTTTCATTTGGAATAATTTTTTCAATTTCTTTTTTGGGTGCAGGAAAATCAATTGCACTCAAAAAAAATATAATACCTAAAATAACTGCTATCCCAATTATAGTTTTTATTACAAGCCCCATGATACTTGCTTTGCTCGAACTTGTATTTTTTGTGAATTGCATATACTTTTAGTTAATTTCAAATTAAGACATATTTATGTTTTTTCAATAAAGAAACTTATGAAATCAAAAGAAAATCTGGTTTTTTTGGGGATGATGGGTTCGGGTAAGAGCTCTATAGGTTCCTTAGTAGCTAAAAAATTAAAATTAAATTTTGTAGATATCGATAATGAAATTGAAAAAAATTTAAATATTACAATAAAAAAAATTTTTGAGGTTAAAGGTGAGGACTACTTTAGAAAAATTGAGGAACAGACAACATTAAAAAAACTTAAATTAAACTGTACTGTCATTTCACTTGGTGGAGGAGCTTTTATAAATAATAATATTAGAAAAGAAATTTTAAAAAATCATTTATCTTTTTGGCTAAATTGGGATGATAAAATATTGTTAAATAGAATTAAAAATAGTAGAAAAAGACCATTAGCTAGTAATGCATCAGATACAGAGCTGATTGATTTAATAAAAAAACGGTCCAACATTTATTCTAAAGCATTATATGAAATAAAGTGTGATAATCTTACTAAAAATGAAATAGTAAATAAAATTGTAAAAATTTATGAAACAAATTAAATTAAATATAGTCACCAAAACAAAAAAATATCCAATAATTATTGGATCAAACTTAACCTTGAATGTATCAAAAATTTTAAAATCAAATTCAATTGATTTTGAAAAATGTTTAATAGTTGTTGATAAAAGTGTCCCTAAAAAATTTATCTTAAATATTAAAAGATCTTTAAAAAATAAAAATATTTATGTGTTATTTTTTAACCCTAGCGAAAAAAATAAAAATATTAATAACGTTAATAAAATTTTAGAAATTTTATTAAATAAAAACTTCTCAAGGAATGATGTTTTAATTTCTTTAGGAGGTGGAATTACGGGGGATGTAAGTGGGTTTGCTGCAAGTCTACTCAAAAGAGGTCTAAAATTTATAAATATTCCAACAACACTTTTGGCACAAGTTGACTCATCTATAGGTGGTAAAACTGGTATTAATTCTAAGTATGGTAAAAACCTAATAGGAAGTTTTTATCAACCATCAATAGTTCTTTCGGATATTCAATTTCTTAATTCTTTATCTAAAAGAGATATAATTTGTGGATATGGAGAAATATTAAAGCATTCATTAATTGATAATAAAAAATTATTTTATTTCTTAAATAAAAATCTGGAAAAAATTTTAAATCTTACATCTCCATTTATTGAAAAAGCTATATATGAAAGTTGTAAAATTAAAAAAAAAGTGATCGAAAAAGACGAAAATGAAGAAGCATTAAGAAAAATATTAAATTTTGGTCATACATTTGCTCATGCTTATGAGGCAAGCTTAGGTTACAGTCGCAAACTAAATCATGGTGAAGCTGTAATTCTTGGAATGAAGACAGCACTTAATTTTAGTTTAAGGGAAAATATGCTCAGTAAAAGAGAATATAATGTAATTATAAATCATATTGATAAATCTGGTCTACCTTCTTCTATAAAAAAATATTTTTCTATAAAAGATTTAAATAAGATTTTATCTTTTATGATCAAAGATAAAAAAAATAATTCTGAAAAAATAAATTTAGTTTTGTTAAAAAAAATTGGTAAGGCTATTTTTAACAAACAATACTCCAAAAAAAAGTTAGGTTTATTTATGGAAAAAATTTTAACTAATTAAAATCTGTATTGAGTGAATAGATTCTTTTAATTCTTGATCTAAAATTTTGTAAATTTTTTTATTACTTTCAATTTTATTCATTTTTTTTAGTTCGTCAGAAAGAATAGTAATTTTTAAATGATATTTTCCTTCTTGATTTCCTTTATGATTTTTATGAAGAAAAGATTTGTCCTCAATATTTATACTCTCAATATTTATTTGATTTAATAATTTTTTTTTTACAATTGTAATTAACTCATTTATATCCATATATGGTATTATATATCATGAAAAACATTTGTGACTGGAATAATTGTGATGAAATAGGTGAATATAAGGCACCAGTTGAAAAAGATAATAGTAGAAAATTTAGAATGCTTTGCCTTGAACATGTTAAAGAATTTAATAAAAATTGGAACTATTTTTCAGGAATGAATGATAACCAAATAATGGATTTTTTAAAATCTGATATGACTTGGCACAAACCTACGCAAAGCTTCAGCTCCTCAGATAATTTTTTCAAAGTGTTATGGAATACAACTTTAAGAGATGAACTTGATAAAGAAAAAATAAATGGAGATTATAATCATATGCGTCAATTTAAATTCGATCATAAAGATATAAAAGCTTTTGGAATATTGGGGGTTTCTGTGGGTTTAAAGTGGAGGAAAATACAAGATAAATTCAAATTACTTGTGAAAAAATTTCACCCTGATATGAATTCTGGAAATAAAAAATACGAGGAAAAACTTAAACTTATAACGTTAGCTTATACCCAATTAAAAAATACTTATAGAGAAAAAATTGACACCAAATCTTAATACAGAACCAGATATTAAAGTTTCATTAAAACAAACTTTTGGAATTGACTCAGAAATGGAAGTTGACGCATTTTCAAAAAAAAATGAATACGTTCCTGAAATTGATAAAAACTACAAGTTCGATAGAGATACTACTTTAGCTATTATTTCAGGATTTGCGTTTAATAAGAGAGTTTTAGTTCAAGGTTATCATGGTACTGGAAAATCTACTCACATTGAACAAATAGCTGCAAGATTAAATTGGCCTTGTATCCGTGTAAATTTAGATAGTCATGTAAGTAGAATTGATTTGATTGGAAAAGATGCGATCGTTCTTAAAGATGGTAAACAAATAACTCAATTTAATGAGGGAATTTTACCATGGTCTATACAAAATCCAGTTGCACTTGTTTTTGATGAATATGATGCTGGTAGACCTGATGTAATGTTTGTAATTCAAAGGGTTTTAGAAGCTGAAGGAAATTTTACATTACTGGATAAAAACAAAGTAATTAAACAAAATAAATTTTTTAGATTATTTGCTACCTCTAATACTGTTGGACTTGGTGATACGACAGGTCTTTATCATGGTACTCAACAAATTAACCAAGGTCAGATGGATAGATGGAATATAGTTACGACATTAAACTATCTTAGCCTAGATAGAGAAATGGACATTGTTTTGTCTAAAAATAAAAACTTAAATAACCCAAAGGGAAAAGAGAAGGTTGCTAATATGATAAAAGTAGCATCTTTAACGCGTAAAGGATTTATTGCAGGAGATATTTCAACAGTGATGAGCCCAAGAACGGTGTTACATTGGGCAGAAAATGCAGAGATATTTAAAGATACTGGTTACGCTTTTAGAGTAACTTTTCTTAATAAATGTGATGATATTGAGAAAAATACTATCGCAGAATATTATCAAAGATGTTTTGGTGAAGAGTTACCAGAATCTTTGATCAATATTCAAATCTAATGAGCACTAAAGAAAATAATTTAAAAGAAAAATTCAAAATTGCTTTAACTTCTACTGCAAAAGTAATTGCTGACGATTTTGATACGAAAAAATCAAATTCTGAAGAAAAAAAAATAAAAGAATTTAATTTTCTAGAAATTGATAATTTAACTAGTCCAGCTGATTTTATAAGATTGCGTGCAGAAACAGATTCTTCTGCTTTGAAAAAAAAATTTTGTAATGAAACAATTTATAAAAAAAACCTGCCATCAAATACATCTTCTAGATCTCTTTATAATATTGCTGAAAAAATACGTTATGAAACTCTAGGAGGGAAAATGCTGAAAGGAATTGAGAAAAATTTTCAAGAAAATTATCATCAAATAATAAATCGTAAACGCAAAGATCAATTAAAAACTAAAGAGGATGTATCTGTATCAGAAGCATTCGAGTTATATATGCTTAAGAATTTTCATAAAATTAGGCTAAATCCTCTAACAACAAAAATGCTTAATTTTTGGGAAAAAGACTTTGAGGACGCTATAGAAAAACATAAAGAATTTTTACTTAAAAATCTTGAAGATCAAAACATTTATAGCTCAAAGTTTTCAGAAATATTGGAAGAAATGGATATTTTTCAAAGTGAAGATGATGACGAAAGAAAAGAAGAAAATCAAGATCAAGGACAAGATAATCCATCAAATGAAGATGAAAATAATGACAAAGAAGACAATAAAGATGAAAAAGATGAAAATGTATCAGAAGCTTCACTAGATGCTGATTATAGTGTTGATGAATTTAATTTTGACGAACAGCTGTCAGACACAGAGTCAGATGAACAAAGTTCTGAGCAAGTTACTCAAAAAAAAATAGATAATATCAATTTAGATTATAAAATATTTACAACTCAATTTGATGAAGTTGTAAAAGCTGAAAATCTAGAAAATGCAGATGAAGCGACAAAACTAAGAAAAAATTTAGATCAACAATTAATCGGCTTTCAAGATATTATAACGAAACTTGCAAATAAACTTCAAAGACAATTACTTGCAAAACAAAAAAGAGCATGGGAATTTGATTTAGAGGAAGGATTATTAGACAGTTCAAAACTTCCAAGAATTATTATGGATCCATATAATTCCTTATCATTCAAAAAAGAAAAAGATTTAGATTTTAAAGATACAGTAGTGACTCTACTCATAGACAACTCTGGATCTATGAGAGGAAGACCAATCACTATTGCCGCTATTTGTGCTGATATCTTATCCAGAACGTTAGAAAGGTGCTCTGTTAAAGTCGAAATTTTAGGCTTTACAACCAAAAACTGGAAGGGTGGACAGAGCAGAGAATTATGGACTAAAAATTCTAAACCGAAAACACCAGGAAGATTGAACGACCTTAGACATATAATTTACAAAGGAGCAGATACCCATTGGAGACAGGCAAAAAATAATTTAGGACTAATGCTAAAAGAGGGATTACTCAAAGAGAATATTGATGGAGAAGCTATATCGTGGGCCTATAATAGAATTAAAAAGAGAAAAGAAGAAAGAAAAATATTAATGGTTATTTCTGATGGAGCTCCTGTAGATGACTCAACTCTTTCTGTAAATTCAGGTGACTTTTTAGAAAAACATTTAAAAAAGATTGTGAAGTTTATTGAAAATAAATCAGATATTGAAGTTTTGGCCATAGGAATTGGTCATGATGTTTCAAGATATTATAATAAAGCTATCAAAATTACCGACGTAAATGAATTAGGAGATGTTATGATATCTCAATTAAGCTCATTATTTGAAACAAAGAACAAATACCACTAAATATTAAATAATTCCTTATTCTTCCATCTAATAACGACTTCAGCACCATTTCGTGTTTTTGAATTTCTACAACTAACTAATGCAAAATTTTTTTCTAATAAAGTTTTTCCAATAAATAAGCCTAGACCTAAACCCTCTTTAGATTTATCTTTAGAATAATTTGATTGCAAATATGGCTCACCAATTTTTGAGATTATATCTCTAGGATAACCATCACCATCATCTTCAACTGTTATTTCAGTTATTTCACTATCACTTTTCAAATTAATAAAAATTGTATTTTTGGAAAATTTATTCGCGTTTCCAATAAAATTTCTTAACCCATAAACTAATTCTATAGATTTGGTTATCTTTTTTGGATTTGAGTCCTGGTCAAAATTAAAGACAAATTCCTTTTTACTTATTTCCTTAAATGAAGAAATAATTTCATGCAAATAATCTCGAATATTAATATCTTTGTCAATAAATTCATCTTCTTCTACAGGATTTAATGTTAATCGCTTTAAAATTTCATTACATCGCTCAACTTGACTATTTAGTAATTCTATATCTTTTTCTAAATCTTTTTGCCCCTTAAATTGTTTCATTAAATCATGCGCAATTATTGTTATCGTGGAAAGTGGCGTTCCTAAAGAATGTGCCGCTGCAGCAGCTTGACCACCTAAAGATAATAATTCATGTTCTTTAGCCATTACCTCTTCCATTTTTCCTAATGCTTCCTTTCTTAATCTAGATTGTGTGCCAAATGTCATTGCGAAATAATTTAAAAAGACCAAGGCAACAATTAGAGATGTTGGTATAGAATAGTAAAAATAATGATTGTTATGAAAATCACTATTTAAATCAATTGGCAAATCTTCATAATTAAAAGTTAGAAAAATAATTATAACTATTGTTAAAATTACTAATAATGTATTGGTTCTTAAACTCAAATTTGATGAAGAAAAAACACTTGGTATTAATATAAAAATTACAAATGGATTAGTTATTCCTCCTGATAAATAAAGAAGGATACCTAATTGCAAAATATCTATGAGTAAGAAGATAAAAGCAGATCTATCTGATAATTGTGTTTTTTTATAAATAAAAATTAAATATAAATTACTTAATATTCCTAAAAATATAACTAAATTTGAGGTAACAAAATCAAAACTAGGATTTAGAAATAAATATACAAAATTTACTGCTATTAATTGCCCAATAATTCCAATCCATCTAAGAGTTATATAAGTTGATTTTTTAAAAGAATGATATTTTGAAGTTTCAAAGAACTTCATTTTTAAATATCAAGATTTCTAACATTTATAGCATTAGAAACTATAAAATCTTTTCTTAATGCCACATCGTTACCCATCAAAGTATGAATTAAACTTTGATCCTTTTTTAAATCTTTTGAGTATTGTACTTGAAGTAGATTTCTTGTTTCTGGATCTAATGTAGTACTCCACAATTCCTCTGGATTCATTTCTCCAAGACCTTTGAATCTTTGGATATTCATTTTTGATTTTTCCTCATCCATTTTTTTTGAATAATCTTTAGATCCTTTTTTAATTTTTTTTAACTCCTTATTATTATTTGTTATGTAATCTTCTAACTCCTTCTCGTCCTTAATATAAATACCTTTAGTGCCTTTATTAATTTTAAATAGAGGAGGTTGCGCTAAATAAACGTGACCATTTTCAATTAGCTTATTAAATGGCTTATTATTAAAAAAAGTTAAAAGAAGAGCTCTTATATGAGAACCATCTACATCAGCATCTGTCATAATTATTATTTTTCCATATCTTAAATCCTTTAAATCAATTTCTTGTGCTTTAGGATCCAATCCTAGAGCATTAATCAAAGTAACGATCTCATTTGAGGAAATCATTTTGGACAAAACTTTTGTTCTTTGATCAGAACCATTGCCATTTCCATTACCGTTTTTCTTCACATTATATTCTTCTACATACGTATTAAGTATTTTCCCTCTAAGTGGTAAAACCGCTTGATTTGCTCGATTTCTTCCTTGTTTAGCAGATCCACCTGCTGAATCTCCCTCTACAATAAACAATTCTGTTCCTTCTTGTTTACCAATTTGACAATCAGCTAATTTTCCAGGAAGACCACTCAATTCAAGAGCCCCTTTTCTTCTTACATTTTCTCTTGCTTTTCTAGCAACGTCTCTAGCCATTGCAGCTTGAATAACTTTAGCTAAAATAATTTTTGCAACAGAAGGATTTTGATCAAACCAAATAGATAGTTTTTCATTTACCAATGTCTCTACAATCATCCTTACTTCTGATGAAACTAACTTATCTTTTGTCTGAGATGAAAATTTTGGATCGGGAATTTTAGTTGAAAGCACGCAAGTTAAACCTTCCTTTATATCATCACCTGAAATTACTAGTTTATTTTTCTTTAGTAAATTATTTTCATTGGCATATTTGTTAACTACTCTAGTTAGTGCACTTCTAAATCCCAACAAGTGGGTTCCACCATCTTTTTGATAAATATTATTCGTATATGGAAATATATCTTCCGTATATCCTGCATTCCATTTTAATGAACACTCTAATTCAATATTATTTTTTTTTCCTTCAATATATATTGGTTTTCTAAATAAATCATTTCCATTTTTATTTTGTAACTTTTCTCTTTTTTCATCTAGAAAATCTACAAATTCTAGAACACCACCATCATATTTAAACTCAGAAGTTTTCTCTTTCTTTTGACTTGCATCAGTAAATATTATTTTAATTCCTTTATTTAAAAATGCTAATTCTCGCATTCTTTTTATAAGAATATTTGCACTAAATTTCGTTGAAGAAAAAACTTCTTTTGAAGGTAAAAAAGTAATTTGTGTACCAGTTTGCCTTGCTTTTCCTACTAACTTTAAAGGAGCTTTGGCTTCACCATTTTGAAATTCTATGAAGTGTTTTTTTCCATCTCTGAATATCTCTAACTGTAATTTTTCTGAAAGTGCATTGACAACTGAAACACCAACACCATGCAATCCACCTGAAACTTTATAAGAGTCATGATCAAATTTTCCACCAGCATGAAGTTGGGTCATAATTACTTCTGCTGCTGATTTTTTTTCTCCTTTATGAATATCAACAGGAATACCTCTTCCGTCATCATTTACTGTAATTGTACCGTCTGAATTAATTTTAACATTAATATTTTTACAATATCCTGCTAATGCCTCATCAATAGAATTATCAACTACTTCATAAACCATATGATGTAAACCAGTTCCATCATCTGTATCTCCAATATACATGCCCGGTCTTTTTCTAACGGCTTCAAGGCCCTTTAAGACCTTAATGGAGTCTGCCTGATAAGTGTTTTTATTTGTCATTTTTTAAATTTTGGAAAAAGAAAATTATAACATTTTTTATAAAAATTGCTTATTTATCTTAACAAAAAAACTTTAAAATACTTAAATAACCCTTGAAAAATAAAGCTTATTTAATGGCGGAGAGAATGGGATTCGAACCCATGAAAGAATTGCTTCTTTACACGCTTTCCAAGCGTGCGCCTTCAACCACTCGGCCACCTCTCCTAGTTATTTTTTAATTTTTCTTCAATTTTTTTATGAATTATCTTTGGCCTGTAATATGATTTTAAATTTAACATCGCAATTAATACTCCATATAATTTAGCAAAATGTGTAATTGACTTTGATTTATTAAAGAAAACATAAATAAAACTTTTTAAAATAGATTTTATTAATAAACTCAGTCCAAATTTATATGCATGAATGTTTGTTGAATGTTTTTTTAAAAAATAAAATTTAGACCAAGAATAGTGCCAATTTCTTGAGAAGTCTAACTCACTTAAAATACTTGCGTCGTGAGAAGAAAATGCATGATGGTCCACCTCGGACTGTCTTATTTTAATAATTTCATATCCTTTAAGTCTAAATCTTAAACATAAATCCATATCTTCATAATAATTAAATATATTTTTATCCCAATCATCGATTAATTTAAGTTTATCCCTGTCTATTAGCATTGCGGTACCTGTTACAGCCTCAACTGAGATATCACCATCAGGTGGTTTTTTATCAACTGGATGTATTTTTATCTTACCTGTTTCTTTATATTTATTTTTAAAAATTTTTAGAATTTTATAATCCCCATCTACTAGGTAAGAATTATTATGAAAAATTGTTGGACTTAAAATTGCAAAATTTGGATACAAATTTGTTTTTTCTAACAAATTTTCAATACAATTTTTTTTTAATATTACATCAGGTTGGGTATTTAACATATATCTGGTCTGGACTAAACTGTTAGCTAAACTATATGATCTTGGTACACCTAAATTTGTATCGGAAACATAATAAGTCAAATTTAAAAACTTATCTTCAAAATATTTTTTTTTTTCTTTCTCCCCACCATTATCAATTATTAAAATATTAAAAACTTTAGGTATATTTTTTATGCATGCTTCTAATTTTTCACCAGCAAAAAACGTGGTTATGACTACTGTACAATCTAAATTCTTATTTGACATAATTTTTTAAGAGTCTTTATTTATCTTTAGTACACCAATAAATGCTTCTTGTGGAATTTCAACTCTTCCGAATTGTTTTGATCTAGCTTTTCCTTTTTTCTGTTTTTCTAAAAGTTTTCTTTTTCTATCAGTTGCCCCACCACCGTGAATTTTAGTCAAAACATCCTTTTTAAAGCCTTTAATTGTTTCTCTCGCAATAATTTTACCTCCTATTGCAGCTTGAACGGGTATCATAAAATTATGTCGAGGTATCAAATCTTTTAATTTTTCACAAACTTCTCTTCCTGTTTTTTGCGCAAAATCTTTATGTATCATCATTGCTAATGCATCAACAGGTTCTCCGTTCACTAAAATACCAAGTTTTACTAAATCACCCTCTCTATGTTCAATAATTTCATAATCGAAACTAGCATATCCACTGGTCATTGATTTTAACCTATCATTAAAATCAAAGACAACTTCATTCAATGGTAACTCATAATTTACAACAGCTCTGTTTCCTGAATAACTTAAATTAGTTTGAATTCCTCTTTTATCCTGACACATTTTTATAATTGAGCCTAAATATTGGTCGGGAGAAATTATTGTTGCTTTTATCCATGGCTCTTCAATATATTTTATTAAAGTTGGATCTGGTAAGCTTGATGGATTTTGAAGATCAATTATGTTTCCATTATTAAGGTAAACTTTATAAACAACCCCAGGTGTAGTTGTTAACAAATTTACATCAAATTCCCTTTCTAATCTTTCTGTTACAATTTCCAAATGAAGTAAACCTAAAAATCCACACCTAAAACCTAACCCTAAAGCAGATGATGACTCGGGTTCAAACGAGAAACTTGCATCATTTAATTGTAATTTAGCTAAACCATCTTTAAGTTTTTGAAACTCAGAACTATCTACTGGAAATAGCCCACAGAACACTACTGGTTTACTTGGTTTAAATCCTGGCAAAGCTTCTTTTAATGGCTTTGATGCTTCACATATTGTATCTCCAACTTTTGTTTCAGATAAAGCTTTAATTCCAGTTGTAATAAATCCAATTTCACCAGTTTTTAATTCACTAATGTCCACTGGTTTTGGGGTAAAAACACCAACTTTTTCAACAATATAATCCTGATTAGTTGACATCATTTTTATTTTCATATGCTTTGAAAGTTTACCATCAATCACTCTCACTAAAATTACTACACCTAGATATGTATCATACCAACTATCAACTAATAAACATTTTAAATCTGCTAAACTTTCTCCTTTAGGACCAGGTAACGTTGTAATTATTTGTTCTAAAATATCTTCTATTCCTTCACCAGTTTTACCAGAACATGAAATTGCATTTTCAGTATCAATTCCTATTACTTCCTCAATTTGTTTTTTGGTTCTATCTAAATCTGATGCAGGTAAGTCAACTTTATTTAAAACTGGTACTATCTCATGATTAGTATCTAAAGCTTGATAAACATTCGCTAAAGTTTGAGCTTCAACTCCCTGGGTACTATCAACTATTAAAATTGAACCTTCACATGCATATAAAGATCTACTAACTTCATAACTAAAATCTACATGACCTGGGGTATCAATAATATTTAAAATATATTTTTTTCCATTTTTAGCTTTATAATTTAATTTTACAGTTTGAGCTTTAATTGTGATTCCTCTTTCACGCTCAATATCCATAGAATCTAAAACTTGAGCTTTCATTTCTCTTTCAGTTAATCCACCACAACTATGAATAATCCTATCGGCTATAGTAGATTTTCCATGATCAATATGCGCAATTATTGCAAAATTTCTTATATTATCAATTGAGCTCATTAATTATTTTAGGAACGAATTTTAGCACCAGTTTTATTTTCAACTGTTTCTATTATCAAATTATTTGTTTTTTCTAAATCATTATCAGTTAATGTTTTTTCCAATGATTGAATAGTAACGCTTATAGCAACTGATTTTTGATTTTCAGGAATATTGTCTCCCTCATAAACGTCAAATACTTTAATGTTTGAAATTAAATTTTTATCAATATTTGATATGACACTTACTAATTCTTGCACACTTATTTTTTTATCAACAATAAACGCAAAATCTCTTTCGGATTTTTGAAAGTCGGATACTGAATATTTTGTTTTTTGATCTTTTAAAGGTTTTTTTGGCAGTTTTAAATTATCTAGAAATATTTCGAAACCTACTAAAGACTCTGTTTTGATATCTAGGGTTTTCATAATGTTAGGATGGATTTCACCAAAGTAAGCAGCTACCTTATCTTTTCCCTTATTTAAAAATACTCTGCCTGATTTTCCTGGATGATAATAATTAGGACTTTCATTATCGATATAAAATTTTTCTGAGTCATAGCCAGCTTCTACTAATGTTTGTATAACGTCTCTTTTAATATCAAAAACATCTGTATTTCTCTCTTTTTCAATCCATGAAAGTCTAGATTTTTTTCCAGCTGACAAACCACAAACAATTGTATTCTGTTCTCCAGGTTGTGAACCATAAAATATTGGCCCTATTTCAAATATTGATAAATCTTTAATTCCCCTATCAAGGTTTTTGCTCATGTACATCACTAAATTTGAAAAAATAGAATTTCTTAATATTCCCAACTCAGAGCTAATTGGATTTACAATTTTTATTTCTTTACTGGCTTCTTTAAAGTGATCATTATATTTTGAATCTGTAAAAGACCAAGTAATAGCCTCCAAATACCCTTTGGATGCTACTGACCTTTGAATAAAATGAAATAACTTTTGAGTGCGATTTAAAGTATTTTTTGATCTTTCTTTAATAGGATTTTCTATTTTTATTTTTTCATAGCCACTAATTCTTACAAGTTCCTCAACTATATCAATTTCTTGTTCAATATCTGGTCTCCAAGATGGAACTGATAATTTAAAGAATTTTTTTTCTTTTTTTGATTTAAAACCAAGTTTTTCTAAAATGATTATCATTTCTTTGGTTGAAATTTTAAAACCACTAATTTTTTCAAATGTTTTTGGTTCAAATTTTATTACTTTGTTTTTATAAGTTTCAATTTTTTGAATATCTATTTTACTAATTTCACCACCACAAATTTCCTTAATTAAAAAAGCTGCTTTATTTAATCCATCTTCAATAGATAACTGATCAATACCTCTTTCAAATCTAAATTTAGCATCTGTATCGATATTCAATTTTTTAGCAGTTTTTCGAATTGATCTTGGATCAAAATAAGCCGACTCTAATAAAACATTTTTTGTATCTAACTCTGTACCAGACCTTGTTCCTCCAATAATTCCACCTAAGCCTAAGACACCTTTGTTATCACTTATTACACACATTCCATCATCTAGTTTATAATTTTTATTATCTAGAGCGGTAAATTCTTCACCCGATTTTGAATTTCTGACAATTATTCCCTTATCAATTTTGTCAGCATCGTATGCGTGCAAAGGACGATTAATATCAATCATGACATAATTTGTAATATCTACAATTGCAGATATTGGTTTTTGACCTATAGAAATTAATTTATCTTTCAACCATTGAGGGCTTTCTGTATTTTTGACGTTAGTTATCAAGCAACTACCAAAAGATAAACAGCCTTGATTTTTTTCTTTTGTTATCTTTACTTTTAAGGTCTGTTTTTTATTAGATTTAATTTTTTTATCTTTTTCTGGTTTTAAGTTTCCAAAACCTGCGGCTGATAAATCTCTTGCTATCCCCCGAACTCCAAGACAGTCTGGTCTATTTGGTGTAATTGATAAATCAATAAGATTAGAGCTTGATTTAGAAAAATAACTTTTTCCAATACTTTTTGCATATTTGGATGATGACAGCTCAGTAATCCCATCACTTTCATCTGATAAATTCAATTCAGATTCAGAACAGAGCATTCCATGTGATGTAACGTCTCTAATTTTAGCAACAACAAGTTTAGTTTTGTTTTTTGGGATTATTGCGCCTGGCGGAGCATATACAGTGAGAAGGCCCTCTCTTGCATTTGCAGCACCACAAACAACTTTTTTGATTTCTTTATTACCAACATCAACATCACAAACTTTAAGTCTGTCTGCATTAGGATGTTTTTCTGTTTTTATAATTTTTGCTACCTTAAATAAGTCTAATCCCTCTGATAAATTTTCTATACTCTCAACCTCAAGACCTATGTCTGTAAGTTTCTCAAGAAGTTTATCTTCTTTAGCACTTATTTTTAAATGATCTTTTAACCAATCATATGTAATCTTCATCTGCTTAAACCTCTGTAATTTGAAGGAACATCAAGTGGATCAAAACCAAAATGATTTAGCCATCTGTAATCACAATCAAAAAAGGCTCTTAAATCATTAATGCCGTATTTAAGCATTGCTAATCGGTCTATACCTATGCCAAAGGCATATCCTTGATATTTAGAAGGATCTACTTTGACATTTCTTAAGACATTAGGATGCACCATCCCACAGCCTAAAATTTCAAGCCACTTATCTCCTTCTCCGATAATTATTTTACCATCTTTTATTTCATAACCGATATCAACTTCAGCAGATGGTTCTGTGAATGGAAAATGACTAGGTCTAAATCTCATTTTAATTTTTTCTACTTCAAAAAATTCTTTAATGAAATAATTCAAGCATCCTTTCAAATGCCCCATATTAATATTTGTGTCAATATGCAAACCTTCTACTTGGTGAAACATTGGTGCGTGTGTTTGATCACTATCAGATCTATAAGTTCTTCCAGGAGCAATGATCTTAAATGGAGGTTTGTCTTTTAGCATAGTTCTGATTTGAACTGGTGAAGTATGAGTTCGTAACATAACCTCTTTGTTTTCATCTAAGTAAAATGTATCATGCATATCTCTTGCTGGATGATTGTCAGGTGTGTTTAAAGCAGTAAAGTTATTATATTCATTTTCAACATCAGGGCCTTCCTCAACACTAAATCCTATCTCAGAGAAAATAGATGAAATTTCATCAATAGTTTGTGATACTGGATGAACTTTTCCTCTAACGAATGGTCTTTCAGGTAAAGTTATATCAACTTTTTCCTTTTCTAATTTTTCGTATATTTTTTTTCCTTCTATCTCGCTAATTTTAGAAGTTATCAAGTTCTGAAGTTCGTCTTTAGCTTCATTTAAATCTGATGCAAATTTTTTTCTATCAGTCTCAGGAATTGACCCTATTGTTTTAAATTTTGATGAAATTAAACCCTTTTTACCAAAGAGCTCGGTTTTAATTTCATTTATTTGATCAATACTTAAATCATTTTCTAGCTTTGATATAAACTGATCTCTAATATTTTTTATCTCTGACATATTAGTAGATTATTTCCTTAAGAAATAAAAACAATAGCGAAGATTAATTTAAAGCTGATTGAGCTTTTTGTACAATTGTTTTGAATGCTTCTGGGCTATCATAAGCAATTTCAGCAAGAATTTTTCTATCTATTGCAATACCACATTTATTTAATCCATTGATAAATTTTGAATAAGTTAAGCCTTCTGCTCTAACTCCAGCATTGATTCTCTGTATCCACAATGATTTAAAATCTCTTTTTTTATTTCTTCTGTCTCTGTAAGCGTATTGCATGGATTTTTCCATAGCTTGCTTAGCAACTCTAATAGTATTTTTTCTTCTGCCCCATTGACCTTTTACAGATTTTAAAACCTTTTTATGTTTAGCTTTACTAGTTACACCTCTTTTAACTCTCGCCATTATTAACCTCTTAAACTGTAAGGCATGTATGACTTAACAATTTTTCCATCTTGTTTAGACAATGTTGTAGTGCCTCTTAGTTTTCTTATTTGTGAATTCGTTCTTTTGATCATGCCATGTCTTTTACCTGCTTGAGCAGAAATAACCTTACCCTTAGCAGATATTTTAAATCTTTTTTTTGCCGAGCTTTTTGTTTTTAGTTTTGGCATAATTCTGCGGACTTATACAAAGAAAGATATAATTTTACAACCTCTATTAAGGCTTATAAAGGCTGAATTACCATAATCATTTGCTTCCCATCAAACTTAGGATGCAATTCTACCTTACCGATATCCTTCATATCTTCTTTAATTTTGCTCATTAGTTCATTTCCTAGATGGGAATGCTGAAGTTCTCTACCTTTAAATCTAATAGTGAATTTAACCTTATCTCCTTTAGCTATAAATTTTTTAGCATTTTTGACTTTAAACTCATAATCATGTGTTTCCGTTACAGGTCTCATTTTAATTTCTTTTAAAGAAACAATTTTTTGTTTTTTCTTTGCAAGATTTGCTTTTTTCTGAGCATCATATTTATATTTACCCATATCCATTATTTTACATACTGGAGGATTTGCATTAGGTGCTATTTCAATTAAATCTAAACCTTGATTTTTTGCCATGGAAATAGCTTCATTGGTACTCATCACTCCAAGATTTTCTCCATCACTTTCTATAACTTGTACATCTGGAGATGAAATTCTATTATTAGATCTTGGACCTCTGTCCTTGGTTCTTCGTTGAAAATAATTTTGTTTGAAGTCTGCCACTTAGTTTGATGATGCTTTGTTTAAAGCAGAGAATGTTTTTAAGAATTGATCTATACCCATATTTTCTTGTTTGTTAGTGTCTAATCTTCTAATCGTTACTGAATTGGAGTCAACTTCTTTTTTACCACAAATTAATAAAAGCGGTATTTTTGCTAAAGAATGATCTCTAATTTTATAATTTAAATTATGATTTTTTAAATCTACTGCAGAGCTTATACCTGAATTTTTAATTTTATTTGATACTTCAACTGCATAGTCATTAAATTCCTCTGAAATAGGTATTACCATAGTCTGTAATGGAGATATCCAAAATGGAAACTTGCCTGCATAGTTTTCAATTAAAATTCCAATAAATCTCTCTAGAGAACCAAATAATGCTCTGTGCAACATAACGGGAACTTTTTTAGTTCCATCTTTGTCAACATAAGAAGCATCTAATCTTCCAGGTAAATTTAAATCAACTTGCAACGTTCCACATTGCCAATCTCTGCCAATAGCATCTCGTAAAACAAATTCAATTTTAGGACCATAAAATGCTCCCTCACCTTTGTTAATTGTATATTCTAATTTAGAAGCTTTAACAGCTTCAAGTAAAGAGGCTTCTGCTTTATCCCATACTGCATCATCACCAACTCTTACTTCTGGTCTGTCTGCATATTTTAGAATTACATTTTCAAAACCAAGGTCTTTATAAATATCTAATATTAAATTTGTAACAATTAAACATTCACTAGTAATTTGATCTTCTGTACAAAAAATATGGGCATCGTCTTGGGTAAAGGCTCTTACTCTTAATAACCCGTGTAAAGCGCCTGATGGCTCATAACGATGAACTTTTCCAAACTCAGCAAAACGTAAAGGAAGATCTCTGTAACTTTTTAAGCCTTGATTAAATACCTGGATATGACCTGGGCAATTCATTGGTTTTATTGCAAAAACTTTCTCATCTGGAGTTTCAGAAGTATACATGTTTTCTCCATATTTTTCCCAATGCCCAGATTTTTCCCATAGTTGTCTATCTAGTACCTCTGGAGTATTTACCTCTTTATAACCAGCAGCATCTTGTCTGCTTCTCATGTAGTTAATAAGCTTTTGAAATAAACCCCATCCTCTTTCATGCCAAAATACTGAGCCAGGACTTTCTTCTCTAAAATGAAATAAATCCATTTCTCTGCCTAACTTTCTATGATCTCTTTTTTCTGCTTCTTCTATTCTTTTTAAATATTCATCTAGATCTTTTTGAGTTGCCCAACTCGTACCGTAAATTCGTTGCAACATTTCATTATTAGAGTCTCCTCTCCAATATGCTCCTGATACTTTTGTAAGTTTAAAATATTTTCCAATTTTACCTGTGGAAGAGAGATGTGGACCTCTACATAAATCATGCCATTCTCCATGAAAATAAATTGATACATCCTCGTTTTCTGGTATCGCTTCAATCAACTCAGCTTTATAAATTTCTCCTTTTTTTTTAAAATGACTAATTGCTTTGTTTCTATCCCAAACTTCTCTTTTTGTTATTTCATTCCTATCAACAATCTCTTTCATTTTATTTTCAATTTTTACCAGATCATCCTCTGTGAATGGTTCTTTTCTAGCAAAGTCGTAATAAAATCCATTTTCTATCACTGGTCCAATTGTAACTTGAGTGCCAGGAAACAATTCTTGAACTGCCATAGCTAAAATATGAGCTGTGTCATGCCTTATAG
>CACAIU010000007.1 GCA_902532645.1 uncultured Pelagibacteraceae bacterium
AGATTGTCTGTTTTAAATTAGTTAATAAAAGGCATTTTCAACTAATAAGTGTTCTTAAATATTTAAAGAATCACTTAGTTTGGAACTATGAGGTGATGGAGGGAGACTGAAATCACCTCTTTTTTTTTGCTTTTTATAATTTTAAGTATTCATAAAAAAATTTAATCGAAACCACTAAAAGAAAAATTCCAAAAAACTTACTAATTTTATTCTTATCAATACTGTGTACTGTTTTAGCTCCTATCCGAGCCATGAAAGTTGTAATTGGAATAAATATTAAAAATGCTGGTATATTTATAAAACCAATACTTAGTGGAAGACTAGAATTTAAAAAACTTCCTGAAAGAAGAAATCCTATTGCTCCAAATAGAGCAATTAAAAATCCTATAGCTGCTGCACTCCCTATAGCTTTATTTATTGAATAACCAAAAAACTTAAGAATAGGTACATTCATTACAGCTCCTCCTATACCCATAGGAGCAGATATAAACCCAACAAGAAAACCAAGAATTACTTTTAAATGTAATTTCATTTTAACAATTATGTTTTGCTCCTTTTCTTTTATTAAAAGTAAGTAAATTCCTAAAAACAAGATCATTATAGAAAAAAATAAAACCAAAGATTTGGTTTTTAGAGAAGCTGCAAAAACAGTTCCAATAATCACTCCTAGTACAACAAAAAGACCATAATTCTTTACAATATCAAAATCAACTGCTTTAAATTTATGATGTGTTAAAACTGAAACTGTAGAAGTTGGTATTATGATTGCAAAAGAAGTTCCAACAGCAAGATGCATTACATATTGAGGATCAATTTCTAGAGAACCAAAAATAAAATATAAAAAAGGAACAGTTATCAACCCTCCACCAATACCAAATAATCCAGCCACAAAACCTACTGGAATAGCTGTTAAAGCCATTAATAAAATAATATAACTGTATTCGTTTGTTAGAATTGAATTAAGCAGACTGTCCTACTCTAGTATCTACATTGTTATATTTAATTTTATCCATGATGTGATCAATTTTTTTCACATCAGCATCTCTCACACACATGTTTTCACTTAAATATCTTTTCCAATAACTTGCACCTGTTTGACCATGAAATAAACCAAGAGTATGCCTCATTATTTGATTTAGTCTTGTTCCTTTTTTTAATTCTTCTTTAACATAAGGAATGAGTTGTTCAATCACATCTTGTCTGCTTGGCACATCTTCATTATTAAATATTTCTCTTTCAATATCTGCTAACAAATATGGGGTATGATAAGCGGCTCTTCCAATCATTACACCATCTGTTTTTTCTAAATGAGGCTTCATTTCATCTACTGAAGTTATTCCTCCATTAATAATGATCTCTTCATTAGGAAAATCTTTTTTTAATTTATAAACATATTCGTATTTTAGAGGAGGAATATTTAAGTTTTGCTTAGGTGTAAATTTACCTAACATTGCTTTTCTTGCATGAATGATGAAAGTTTTAACTCCAGTTGCTTTTAAGGTAGTAATAAAACTATGTAAATTTTCATAATCTTCTACATCATCGTAACCAATTCTTGTTTTTATAGTTACTGGAAGTTTTGTAACTGATTGCATTTTACTTAAACAATCTGCAACTAAATTTGGCTCTTTCATTAAACAAGCCCCAAATCTATTTTTTTCAACTTTTTTACTAGGACAACCTAAGTTTAGATTAATTTCATCATAACCAAAATCTTCGCCTACTTTAGTGGCTTCAGCTAAAAGTTTTGGAGAAGAGCCTCCTAATTGAAGCGCTACAGGTTTCTCATTAATATTAAACTCCAATAACTTTTTTTTATCTCCTCTATTTATAGCTTCATCGACTACCATCTCAGTGTAAAGAAGAGTGTTTTTGGATATCAATCTTAGAAAAAATCGTTCATGACGATCTGTGCAATCCATCATAGGAGCAACTGATACTTTCCTATTCATGGTATAACTTTATATTATTTTTTTATGAGTTTGAAGCTTCAGTGTCATCTGAAGAAACGTCTGCTTCTTGATTTTCTGATTCTGATACTTCATCTAAAGAAACTTCTCCTTGCTCATTCATCGTTTCTTCTCCTACTGAATTATCAACTTCTGCTGTAGCTGTTTCAGATAGCTCAGCCAAATCTTCTTTTGTTAATTGAATTTTTTCCGGAGTTTTTCTTGCTCTTTTAGATGGTAAAATTGGGGTACCACTTTTTGAAATTTCACCTTTATATAGATTTTCAAAATCATCACCTATTTCTTCATCATCCTCAGCAGTATCGTCAACTTGCTCAACATGTTTTCTAAGTTTATAAACGGCGCTATCAGTTAAATCTGAAACTTTAATTTTTTCTTCAGCAATTTCTCTTAATGAAATAACCGTATTTTTATCGTTATCTCTATCAATTGTTGGTTCTATTCCTGCATTAAGTTGAGTAGCTCTTTCTTTAGCAACAAGTACTAATTCGTAAGGACTCTCTACTTTATCAATACAATCTTCTACAGTAACTCGTGCCATGCGGAGTATCTACACAGTGAGTCTTTAAAAATCAAGGCCTATTTTTATAAATAATGAGGATTTAACTTATTTTTAACTAAATAAAGAAGAATAATTGATCCAAAGATATAAGTTCCTGAAACAACGGCTATGTCTTCAATTGAAAAACCAATATCAATCAGAAAGCCAAATAGAGCCGTACCAAATGCTGTTGAAAATACCATTAAAGCAGTTGTTAAGGCTTTTATAGATCCAATATATTTAACACCATAAATCTCAGCCCAAGTTGAGGAACCAAGTACGTTTGCCAAACCATTGGTGACACCAACTAAACCAAAAAATACAAAGGAAGAAATCGGTGCATTAAAATAGTAAAGAACTAAAGTACCAAAAAGAAGTGGGATATTCATATAGATTAATAATTTTCTACTTGAAAATTTATCAATTAAAAAACCAGATATAAAAAGAGTGATAACTGATAAAATAGAGTAAGCCATAAATGATTGGGCAATCACATAGGGACCCCACTCTTTAGATGAGGATATAAAAGACTGATAAACAAAAGATCCTGTTGCAATCCATGGCATTGCTAACATCGTCATACAAATGATGTAAAATCTATAATCTTTTAAGACTTCTATTCTTTTCCATTGTTTAATTTCTTTATTGTTCTCTTCAATTTTAGATTCTTCTCTAGTATCAAGTTTAATCTCTTTTACTAAAATAAATGTTGCAGCAGGTAAAACTAATATAACCAAAATAGAAATTGAAACCCAAATATCTCTCCATTCTATAAAAGTTAATAAAAAAACAATTAAGACTGGCATAACAAATTCGGCTAGTGACAATCCTAACCAACCTGTGCTTAAAGCTCTGCCTCTATTTTTTTCAAAAAAACGAGATATGGTTGTTGTAGCTGTATGACTTGATAATCCTTGTCCAGCTAAACGCATTAAAAAAATTCCTACAAATAGAAAAATAACTGATGAAATTTTTGAAAATATAAAACAGGAAGCTGACAAAAAAATTATTACATAAGATGCAAACTTTAATATATTTACATCATCAATTTTTTTTCCAATCCAAACTAAAACAATACTACTTAATAAAGTAGCTGATGCATAAATTGAGCCAAATTGTCCATGTGTAATTGATAAGGCGTCTCTTATACTAGAATTAAATAGGCCAAGAAAAAAACTCTGTCCAAAACTTGAAAAAAATGTAAAGATAAATCCAAATACAATTACTTTTAAACTTAAACTTTTAAACATAGAAAAAAATTATGACTTGTAATGTTGCTTTCATAGGTCTTGGGGTTATGGGCTACCCAATGGCTGGATATATATCAAAAGCCGGACACAATGTAACTGTTTTTAATAGAACTAAATCTAAAGCTGAAAAATGGATTGGTGAATATAAAGGTAAAATGGCCAATACACCTGCTGAGGCTGCAGATGGTGCTGATTTCATTTTTACATGTGTTGGTAATGATGATGATTTAAGAGAAGTAGCAACTGGAGAAAATGGATTATTTAACACAGCAAAATCTGGGTCTATTTTTATTGATAACTCAACTGTATCTGCAGAAGTATCAAGAGAATTAAATAAAAAAGCAAATGATAAAGGATTTAGTTTTTTAGATGCACCTATTTCTGGAGGGCAAGCTGGTGCTGAAGGCGGAATACTAACAGTAATGGTTGGTGGTGATGAAGAAGTTTTTAAAAAGGCTGAACCTATAATTGATTGTTATAGTAAAAAAGTAAAATTAATCGGTCCTTGTGGAAGTGGTCAATTAACAAAAATGATGAACCAAATGTGTATTGCTGGAACAGTTCAAGGTTTATCTGAAGCAATTAATTTTGGAATAAATGCCGGTTTAGATATGGATAAAGTTATGGAAACTATATCTAAAGGTGCAGCACAATCTTGGCAGATGGAAAATAGATACCGAACTATGACTGATGATAAGTTTGATTATGGCTTTGCTATTGATTGGATGAGAAAAGATTTAAAAATTGCAATCGAAGAAGCAAAAAAAAATGGTTCACCTGTTCCAATAACAGAAATTATTGATGGTTATTATGCTGAGGTTCAAAAAATGGGTGGAAATCGTTGGGATAGCTCAGGTTTGATTGCTCGATTAAAAAAGAAAAAATAATATTTGTGACGGATACAGTTCCTTATTACGAGGACTTTGCAGAGATCAAAAAGAAAATTTGGTCAATGTTGGATAATGCTGTCAAAGACAGGAGTTCACCATTTAGAATACCTGTATTTATTTGTGGGGATCAATCTGATTTAGATGGAAGAATCGTAGTTTTAAGAAAATCTGATCAATCAAAGAATCTTGTTCAATACCATAGCGATATTAGATCAGATAAAATTGAAAAGTTGAAAGTAAATAAAAACGCCGCAATGTTGTTTTACGATAAAGATGAAAAAATTCAGGTTAGATTAAAAGTTGAATGCACGGTTAATCACAATAACGATGTAACTAAAGATTCTTGGTCTAAAACCCAGCATATAAGTAGAAAATGTTATTTAGTTGATAATGGACCTGGAACTGAGTCAGATCTACCAACCTCTGGACTAAAACCAGAATTAGATAATTTTGACTATACAAAAGAACAAAGCGAAGAAGGTTATAAAAACTTTACTGTTATTCAGTGCAAGATTAAATCTATAGAATGGCTTTATTTAGCAGCTAAAGGCCACCGAAGAGCAAAGTTTAATTTAGAGAATAATAAAGATACTTGGTTAGTTCCATAGATGGTAACTGGATACATATTTACAGCATTTCTTATAATTTTAGGATTGGCTGTAATGAGATTTGGGAGTATTCATTTTAAAAAATTTAAAGAAGGTAAAACCAAAATTAAATCAAGATTAAGTGGACAATTATCTTTTTTAATTTTATTCGTAATAATAATTGGATTGATAGTTTATTCAGTCAATGATCTCTTATTTAATTAAATAAAATATTATTTTTTCCACTTCTTAAACCAATCTTCTTTAGCATATTCGGTTAATTTGTAAGTACACCATTCATTTTTTCTACCTTTAAGTAATTTCTTATGAGTATATCTGGCTGGTATTTCATAATTTCCTGGTGGCTGACCTCTTTTATTTTGGCCTAATGCACATGCAATTTGTAAAGGATCGAATGGTGTTTCAGATGTTGGTGTTAAATAAACAGAGTCTTTTAAATCAGGACAGGTTGGATCTTTATGATCATAAACTGCTTTACCAAATTTTGTAGATAGATCATGACTAAGAATACCTGTGCTTAAATGAGCTCCGTCTTTAACTCCTTTGGTACAAGGCATAGCAAACCCATTACCATGCAGCAATTCATGGATTGAAATTTTTGTTATTTGGCCAGAGGCTCTTTTAATAAATAAATATCCATGATGAGGTCCCATTTGACCTCCATCACCACTTGATGCGTCAGTAAAAGAAAAATACAATTTTTTAGGATTATTAAATCCTTGTTTTTGCAAATAATAATCTGGATAATTTACATTCCACCCACCTTTTCTTGCCTTACGATCCAATCTTGCGAATGAAATATCAAGCTTACCATCTTTTCGATAATCAAATTTTAATCTTTGCTTATCTCCAGTCATTTTGAAAAATAAATCATCTATTTTTTTAACTTCTTTTTCTATCCAACCGTTTATATCTCTTTCTTTATCTTTGGTTTTTTTTGCTAGAAGATAGATAAAATGGATTTGATAATCATCATTTACATCTGGTTGATCTTCAAAGAATCTACCTGGTTTATCATCAGAAGCAAAAATTGATGAACTAAATAGTGTAACAATTAAAATTAAAAATATTTTTTTCATACACCTTTAATAACTATATTTGTACCTTCAGAATTATCTAGTCTTATTTGTTTTATTGGTTTGTACTCTTCAGAATTATACCATTCTAATGCTTTTTCATAACTAGGAAACTTAAGAACGATAATTCGAGGGAATTTTGTTTCTCCTTCAAAGATTGTAAATTCACCAGCTCTTACTAAAAATTCTCCACCAAATTTTTTTACAAGTGGGGTTACTTTTTCAACATACTCTTTGTAATTCTCGGGATTAGTTATTTTTAATTGAGCTATTACATATCCTGCTGGCATTTTTTTTCTCATTTAACTCTTGATGCTATAAAATCTAATATTTGGGGATAATAAGAGTCGAAACACTCTCGATATAACATATTATGACCTTTAGCTTTTTTCATCATCGCTTTTTTTTCTTTTTTATCTACTGGAATAAATTTTTTTGCGCTTCTGAGTTTCTTTTTTCCCTCTGGCCAAACTTCTTCCCATCCACCATGCATTCTAGGTAAATTTTCACAGAGCTTTCCATTAACTGATATTTCCTTACCATTTTTTGCATTATGACCTGGTAATTTAATCATTTTTGCACCTGGTATGTCGCCTATCCATTTTAAATCTTGGTAACTTGCTTTCCAATCTTCACCCCCATCGACTGGACTTGAATAAATTATTGCATCGATTTTTTCAAATGTTTTCATTTCATCAATTAATGTTTTTCTAACAAGTCCACTTGGTCTTCTATCCCAACAATTAGGCATGTAAGAAATTGCAGCATTAAATGCATCAGGATATTTTCCTTCTAGTCTTAATGCATTCCACCCTCCACAAGAATGGCCTGATAAAAATATTTGATCTCGAGGGGTGCCTTTATCTGCAAAATAATTAATAATTTCTATAGTTCTTTTTTCCCTTAAATAGGTTGGGAAGTCATTTAAGACACACTCATGCCATTCTTGATGCCACGCACCCTTTAACTTCCACCCACAAGCATATCCAATTTCTTTACCTTTATAGGGATCATTTTTTTTATCTATCAAACTTCCATTCATCCATAATACAATTTCTTTTCCATTTATTTTTTTTCCTGAAAGTTGCGGTGCCATAAGTTTTGCTAAATAAAGATCCCAGCCCGGACCCCAGCCTTTATTCCATCCCCAACCACCGTGATTATATATAACGATAATTTTATCCCTTGGATTATCTATGTCTCTACCTTTTATAATTTTTAGTTTTTCACCTTCGTGCCAAACAAATGCATCAAAATTTTTAGGTTTTTCATAATTAGATGATTTAAATAATAAATATTCAACTTCTTTTGCAAATGAAATGTTAATAATTAGTAAATTAAAAAATATTATTAGTGTTAAAAATTTTCTCATTAAAATATTGATTTAGAGTATTTTTTCCAATTGTCTTGATAATGTTTTGTGTTTTCAAATACTGCTTTTTTTTCTTCCTCTGAAACTTCTCTAATAACTTTACCTGGTGAGCCAACAACCAAAGAGTTATCTGGTATAACTTTATTTTCTGTTATCAAAGCTTTCGCTCCAATGATGCAATTTTTTCCAATTTTTGCATTATTAAGTATGACAGCCCCTATACCAATCAAACTATTATCTCCAATAGTACATCCATGAAGCATAACTAAATGCCCAACAGTAACATTTTTTCCTACCTTTAAAGGACATCCAGGATCTGTGTGTAATACGCTTCCATCTTGTACATTAGATCCTTCACCAATATGAATATTTTCAATATCTCCTCTTAATACTGCATTAAACCAAATGCTTGTATTTTTTTCCAAAGTAACATCTCCAATTATTGTAGCATTCGGAGCTACCCAATTTTCGCCAGAGTTTTTTGGTTTTTTATCTTTTAAATCATAAAACATAATCTATATATTTTACATTATGCCTATAAAAACTCCAATATGTGATTTTGGTCAAAAAGCTATTCCATTTGAATTAAAATCCACTGAAAATAAAATTCTGTCCTTAAATGATGTCAAAGGTGAAAATGGAATTTTGATAATGTTTATTTGTAATCATTGTCCATATGTAAAAGCTATTACAAAAGAATTAGTTGAGGATTGTAGTGAATTGAAAAAAATTGGTATCAACACTGTTGCTATATGCTCAAACGATTTTGTAAATTATCCAGAAGACTCATTTGAAAACATGATCAAATTTTCAAATAAAAATCATTTTAATTTTCCTTATCTGCATGATGAAACTCAAGAAATTGCTAAAGCATATGATGCTGTATGTACTCCAGATTTCTTTGGGTACAATAAAAATTTAGAACTTCAGTATAGAGGAAGATTGAGAGAACTTAAAAAATTCATTCCAGTTAAAGATGGAGAAAGTGATCTACTAACAGCTATGAAACAAATAGCTAAAACTGGAAAAGGCCCTGAGGATCAAATACCAAGTGCAGGATGTGGTATTAAATGGAAGTATGATTGATGTATCTAATTGTAACTAGATCATTTCCACCAGAGTTGGGTGGAATGCAAAGTCTTATGTGGGGTTTATCAAGAGAGTTATCAAAAAACTTTATGATAAAAGTTTTTGCAGATCATATAGAAGGTCATAAAGAATTTGATGAACAAGCATCTTTTTCGATTGAAAGAGTTGGAGGAATTAAATTGCTTAGAAAATATAGAAAAGCCCAATTAATTAATGAATATATTAAAGAAAATAAAATAGATGGAATTATTGCCGATCATTGGAAAAGTTTAGAACTTATTAAAACTTCTAAGAAAAAATACTGTTTAATTCATAGTAAAGAAATCAACTATCCTAAAGGTTCTGGTCAAAATAAAAGGGTAGTTAGTGCTTTAAATAATGTTGAAAAAGTTATAGCAAATTCTCAGTTTACAAAAAATCTAGCGATAGAACTTGGTGTTAATGCAAATAAAGTAATTGTTATAAATCCAGGTGTAGATCCTGCTGAAGAATTAAATAAAAAAACTTTAGATAAAGTTGAAAGTATACTTAAATTCAAAAATCCAAGACTAATCACAGTTTCAAGATTTGATAAACGTAAAAATCATGAAAAAATAGTAATGGCTTTAAGAAATTTAAAACAAATTTATCCTGACATTGTTTACATATGTGTTGGATATGGAGAGGAAGAAGAAAATATTAAGAAACTGGTGAAAGAACTGGATCTTGAAGCACAAGTTATGTTTTTTAAAGATATTAGCAATGATTTAAAAAATGCTTTAGTTTCAAAATCAAATATCTTTGTAATGCCATCCATAATCCATAAAAAATCAGTTGAAGGTTTTGGTATTGCGTATGTTGAAGCTGCACAATACGGTATTCCATCAATTGGTGGTAAAGATGGTGGTGCCGCAGATGCAATTGATCATGAAAAAACTGGTTTAATATGTGATGGTAACAGTCTTGATGAAGTTTATTCTTCAATTAATTCAATATTGGAAAATAAAAAATATTTAAACCTTGGGAAAAATGCAAAAGAATTTGTTAATAAATTTCAATGGTCAAAAATAATTGAAGAGTACAAAAAGATACTAAATTGATTTCAAATAATAAATTAGCAATTTTTTTAATTATAATCTCAGTTTTTTGTGGAACATTGATGTTAACATTTTTAAAATTAGCACAAGAAGAAGTTAATGTTTATGTTGCTGGATTTTTTAGATTTTTATTTGGTTTACTAATTATTTTTCCCTATATGCTAAAATCTAAATTTACAGTTTTTAAAACTAATCACCATAAAAAACATTTTTTAAGAGCGGTTTTAAATTTACCTTCAATGTTGTTATATTTTTCAGCTTTAGTAATGATGCCAATTGAGAAAGCTACAGCGATATCTTTTGTTGTTCCTTTCATAGTAACTATTTTGGCTGTTTTGTTTCTTGGAGAAAAAATTTACATATACAGAAGTTTTGCCCTAGTTTTAGGATTTATAGGAATGTTAATAATTTTAAGACCTGGAATAATTGAAATCTCTCTTGGAGTTTATATGGCATTAGCCTCTTCATTTATGTGGTCAATAGTGATTATAATTACAAAAACTATCGCAAAAGATGATAGTTCGATTACGATTTTATCTTATGGATACACGTACATGACAATTTTTAGTTTCATTATTGCGTTGTTTTATTGGCAAACACCTAATTTTCAAACTTTGATTTATTTATTTTTTGCAGGTTTATTTGGTACATTGTTACATCTTTGCATAAATCATGCATACAAATTAGTAGATGTTAGTATGACACAACCATACTCGTTTCTAAGTTTAGTGTTTGCTTCTTTAATTGGATATTATGTTTTTAGTGAAACACCTGATCTCTATACTTGGATTGGTGCTAGCGTTATATTTTTAGGTGTTTTAATCATGTCATATCGTGAAATGAAGCTTGATAAAGAAATCATTAGAAAACGAATAGATATTAAATCTTAATATTTCTTCTTAAAGGTTTTGTAAATATGCCAAACTACAATTAAAATTGTAGTTGCTAGGATGCATGCGGTTAATGTTCTGTCCCACAAAAATTCCCACGAACCATTACTTAATAACAAAGACCTTCTAAGATTTTCCTCCATCAATCCACCTAAAACAAAAGCTAATATCAAAGGTGGCATTGGAAAATCATATAATCTTAAAAAAGTTGCAACTACTGCAATCCCAATCATTAAATAAATATCAAAATTATTAAATGACATTACGTAAATCCCTGTAACAGAGAAAAATAAAATAAGAGGAATTAAATAATTTTTAGGAACAGCAAGAATTCTAGCAATATAAGGAATAAGTGGTAAGTTTAATATAAGAAGAATTACCATTCCAATATACATAGACATAATTATTGACCAAAAAATCTCTGGATTAGTCATGTAAAGTCTAGGACCAGGCTGAACACCAAATCCTAAAAGTGCACCTAGCATTACCGCAGTTGTTCCACTTCCCGGAATTCCTAAAGTAAGCATTGGCACAAAAGAGCCTGAGCAAGCTGCATTATTTGCAGTTTCTGGTGCAGATAAACCATTTACACTACCTTTACCAAATTTTTCTTTTTCATCATCACTAACTACGTTTCGTTCCATTCCGTAAGCTAAAAAAGATGCAATTGTTGCACCAGCTCCAGGCAAAACACCAATTAAAAAACCAATTACTGATGATCTTGGAATTGTCTTATACATTTTTGTTCGTTCTTCTTTATTAATTTTAATTGAGCCTAATTCAGTTAAAGAAACTTGCTTAGCAGCACTAGTTGGATCATTTCTTTTTAAAATAATTGTTAATGCTTCACTCATTGCAAAAGTTGCCATCACAACTAGTACGAAACTAATTCCGTCAGTTAAGTTCATATTGTTAAATGTAAATCTTGTAATATCAGACAAACTATCTTGGCCAACAGATGCCAACATCAAACCAAGCACTACCATCATCATTGCTTTTAAAAATTGTCCTTTAGACGAAAAAGCAGCAATCGCTGTTAAACCTAAAATCATTAAAGCAAAGTAATCTGGTGATCTAAAAGATAAACTTACTTTTGATAAACTTGGTGCCATAAATAATAAATAAATTGCAGATAATGTACCACCTGCAAATGAACTCCATGCTGCAATCGCTAAGGCTTTTCCTGCTTTACCCTGTTGTGCCATAGGATAACCATCAAATGAAGTTGCAACTGTTCCAGGGACACCGGGTGCATTTAATAATATAGAAGAAGTAGAACCACCAAATACTGCTCCATAATAAACACCAGCCATCAAAATTAATCCTGTTGCAGGATCAAAACCATAGGTAATTGGTATCATCAATGCGATAGCTGTCATTGGCCCAAGACCAGGAAGCATTCCAATTATTGTTCCAAAAAAACAACCAACCATAACCATTAATATGTTCTGAAAAGTAAGTGCTGTTGTTAATCCAATTAATATTCCTTCAATCATCCCATAACTCCTATTGATTGTAAGAATGGATCCCTCAAATATATATCAAGAATACCGTGTAGGAGATACATAAAGGCTGCAACAAATGGAAAGGATAATAAAAACATTAAAATCCATCTTCGTTCTCCTAAAAAATAATATGACGCAAATAAAAATAAAGATGTAGTTAAAAAATATCCAACTTTTAAAATTGTAGCTCCATAAATAATAGCAATAAGTATAAGTATTCCTGTTTTCTTATATTCTAAATTTTTATGATCAACTTTAATTGTATTTGGATCTGGTAAAATAAGTTTTAATCCAGAAAAAAATAATCCTGCATAACCTAAATAAATTGGAAATGTTCGTGCATTAAATGGTGCATTTTCATCAAATGCAAATACTTGAATTTGGTAAGCAGTATATAAATAAAATGCTGAAAAAATAAAAAAGAGCAGTGATATAATTTTTGTAGTATTTATATTCACTGCTCTAATTTCAAATAATCCTAAGGATTATATAACTCCTAATTTTTTCATAAGAGCTGTCATTTCTTGAGTTTGTTTTTCTAAGAAAGAAACAAACTTGCCTTCTGGATTGTAAATATTAACCCAAGCATTTCTTGCTCTGACATTTTCCCATTCAGGAGTTTTTTGTACATCGCCAAGCATTTTTGCAATAGCTGATCTATCAGCATTGCTCATACCTGGAGGGCCAAAGAAACCTCTCCAGTTAACGAATTGTACATCATATCCTTGTTCTTTAAGAGTTGGTGCATCTGGTGCATCAGAAACTCTTGAAGGCGCAGTGATACCAATAATTCTTACTTGGTCTCTTGCACCCATCAATTCACCTAAACCAGTTGATATGATTTGAGTTTCTCCTGATAAAAGTCCAGCTAAAGCTTTTCCACCAGCATCATAAGGAATGTATTGAACAGCATTCGGATCTGCACCTGCAGCTTGGAAAGCTAAAGCACCAATTAAATGGTCCATACTTCCTCTCACTGATCCACCAGCCATTTTAACTGAATTTGGATCTTTTTTGTAAGCATCAACTACATCTTTAAAGTTTTTAAAAGATGAACTTTTAGCAACTGCGATAGCACCGTAGTCACCAATTACACCAGCTATTGGCACAACATCTTTATAAGATAAAGTTCCACTTCCTTTTACATAACCTTTGTGTCTAGTAATTGATCTTAATACTAATGGTGTTGATTGAACTAAAACTGTATTAGCAGGTTTAGTATTGATCATGTAAGCTAAAGCTTTACCACCACCACCACCTGACATATTTTCAAATGATGCACTACTTAACATACCAGCTTTTGTTAAAGCTTCTCCAGTACCTCTAGCGGTTCCATCCCAACCACCACCAGCACCACCACCAATTACAAAGTGCAATTTGTCAATTGCTACTGAGCTTGTAGTTGTTGCTGAGAATAATAGGATTGCTGAGAATAATACTGAAACTATTTTTTTTAAGTTTTTCATTATTTATCCCTCTCTAATTTAAAAACGCTAGTTAATTATAGTCTTAATGTTTATTCAACCTGTAATTAAGTAACACAACTTTTAATTGAAACTACTTTAACAAAAAAAATATCAATCAAATACAATGTTTTATTTTTTTTACAGATTAAAGTTTCACTTAATTCACTAGTTTTAATTTCTTTTTTCTTATCTTTTAAAAAGTTGATGATAGAAGCTTAATGAATGATTAATCATCAAATCATATTTTACCTTAATAATGCAAAACAAGTTTTTTCAATTAAATTTGTTACTGTTCTAATAATTTCTATTCCTAGCGCAATTATTGCTGACTATTTTAATATTCCTCTAGCTTGGTTTTTAGGCCCTATGATTATCACCTCAATTGCTGCTTTATCTGGTCTAAAAATCCTGATGCCTAAAATTGTATTAAGTTTTATCTTGATAATTTTAGGTTTGCATATTGGAAATTACATAGACCAAAATTTGTTTAATCAAATGCTTGATTGGATTTGGACTTCATTAATTATGTTAATCTACATAATAATTTGTATTTTAGTTGTCGCTAAATACCTCCAAAAATTTGCAAGTTATGGAGAAAAAGCTTCAATATTTTCAGCAGCACCTGGGGCATTGGGTCCTTTAATGATTTTAGCAGAAAATGAAAAAACAGATTTATCTCAAGTTGCAACCTCTCACTTAATTAGATTAATCATCATAATAACTGTCATTCCATTTATTATAGTTAATAATACTGACAACAGTGTTTTGTTAAATAATGACTTCGATTATTTAGCTCAAAATCATTTCAATTTAATTTTACTTATTATTACGTCTTTGTTTTTTATATTTGTTTTTGATAAAATTAGAATACCAGCAGCTTTACTTTCTGGAACATTATTTGCTAGTGGTTTGTTGCAAATTACTGATATAGCTTCTTATAAATTACCAGATGAAACAGTAAATTTTTGTTTGCTAATTCTTGGTTCTTCAGTTGGTTGTAGATTTGCTGAAAAAACTGTTAAAGAAATAGCCAATAATTCTCTTCATAGTATTGTAGCTACTACTATTTTGGTAGTATTAGGTTTACTTGCAGCCTATGTTGCAACATTTTTTGTTGAGACAAATATTTTAACTCTAATTTTATCTTTTAGTCCTGGTGGAATTTATGAGGTAGCAGTTATAGCAATTGCATTTGATTTAGACCCAGACTTTGTTGCTTTTCACCATATAATAAGATTACTTTTCATACTTTTCACAGTTCCTATATTTTTAAGAGTATTAGAAAAAATTAGGAAATAATATCAGAAAGTCTTTCAAAAACTTTTTCTGCTGAAAGTTTAGATAATTCAGGAGCTTGTATTGCTTTAAAATTTTCTCTTTCAATACTTACTTTAAATGGAGTTGTATGAGATCCAAATAAAGCGATACCTTTTGATCCTAAGTGTGCTGTCATATGTGCTGGTCCAGTATCATTTGCAATAACAAAAGAACTATCTCTAATTAATGTTGCTAACTGAGAAATATCTAAGGCTTTGCCATTATCTAAAACACAAAGTGCATTAATATTTGATGCTTCTTTAATTTCACTCGGTCCAGGTGCAATTACTACTTTAAATTTGTTTTCTGATTTTTCATTAATCATAGAAATTAACTCATTATAATAAGGCCATTTCTTTATAGTTAAATGAGGCGAACAAAAAGGAAAAAGAAGAATATATTTATCTAATTGATGGTGATTTTTTATTTGAGATATGTCTGTTGTGCTCCATGAAAAATCAGGACTTAAAGTATAATTTGTTTTGATACCTGAACTTTTTAATTGATGATCAAATCTAGACAAAACAGAATCATTATCAAAATCTTGTTTTGTAGTTCCTTCTGGTAAAGTGGTTTCTGTAGAAGACCAAATATCTTTTGTTGCTTTTGGAAATAAAATTTTTTTATAAAAAGCAGTTCTACTAGAATTCTGTAGATCGTAAACTTTAGAAAAATTATATTTTTTTATATTTTTCATTAATGAATATAAATAAATTAGGTTTAATCTAGATAATCGCTTATCTAAAATAACATCAGAAATATGTGGATTTTTTTTTAATAAATCAATGTATGGTTTGGTTGTGAGCAAATAAATTTCATCTCCTTTATGATTCTCAGAAATATCTTGAATTGCACCACAAGCTTGAGCTATATCACCCAAAGAACCATGTTTAATAATTAAAATATTAGACATATTTTTAACAATTTAACATAGTATAAAATTTAATGAATAAAATTATAGTAGAAGTATCGGTTGGTGAGCTTTTAGACAAAATTTCAATCTTAGAAATTAAAAAAGAAAAAATTAAAGACCCTGAAAAACTAAAATTCATATCGAATGAACATTCGATTCTGAAAGATCAATTAAAAAAAAATGTTAAATCTGATGATAAACTAAATAAATTATTCCAAGATTTAAAAGAAATTAATGCTAAACTTTGGGTCATAGAAGATAACAAAAGAGATTGTGAAAAAAATAAAGACTTTGGTGATAAATTTATAAAATTATCTAGAGATGTTCATTTTTTAAATGATGATCGAGCAAAAATTAAATTAGAAATGAATAATCACACTGGATCAACTATCAAAGAAATTAAAGAATATACTAGCTATTAAAAACTTTAGGAAACCAATCATCTCTCATCAAATCTCCCGTTTTCAAATTAATTCCATCAAATGGAGGTGAAGTCGGCCCTCCTCTATCAATATATTTTACATCATCTCCTATAAATCTCATCGAAAATGCTCTTCGTGATTTAGAAGAATTGTTTCCTGTTGAGCCATGTACAGTTTTAAAGTTAAACAAAACAGCATCACCCAAACTTAATTCTGGAATTAAAATATTTTTTTCAAATTCTTTTAAGGGTGGTAAATCCATAAAAGAACTATTATCATCGTACCAAGATTGGTTATTTGACCATTTTGTAGGTCTAATTAACTTTGACCATTTGTGAGATCCTAAAATTATTTTTAAATTATTTTTCTGATCAACTTCATCTAATGGAATCCAAAAACTTCCCGTATCATTACCATCAACACAGTAATATGGCATATCTTGATGCCAGGGTGTTTCTTTGTGAGTACCTGAATCCTTTATAAAAATGTGTTCATGAAATATTTGAGTAGATTTAGAATTAGTTGCTTCTGCAACTATTTGGGCTCCAGGTGATTTATACAAACAATCTTTAAATTCTTCTATCCTCTCCCAGTTACAATAATCCTCAAAAAATCTTCCATTATCATCAGTCACATTTTCTCTTCCATGCTTACTTGGATTATCTAAAACTTTTTGAAATCCTTTTCTAAGTGGCCCAATCCAATCTTTAAATACATCCTTAATTATTATTACACCATCATTTTGATAATCTTTAATTTGTCTATCGGATAAAAACATTTCTATTGTTGAAAACTGTACTTTTTTTCTAAATATTTAATGACGTTATGAATGATAAAAGTCATAAACAAATAAATTCCTCCAGCAACAACAAATACTTCTATTGGTTTAAAAGTTGTTGAAATTATATATTTAGCAACACCAGTTAAATCCATCAAGGTTACTGTACTTGCTAATGAAGTGCCTTTCATCATCAATATTATTTCATTTCCGTATGCTGGAAGTGATTGTCGAATTGCAATTGGAATTTGAATTTTAAAAAAGATTATCTTATTTGATATACCTAAACTTTTTCCAGCCTCGATTATACCTGGTTTTATTGTTTGAAATGCTGATCTTAAAATTTCAGAGGTATAAGCACCAGTATTTAGAGTAAAAGCTATGATTGCACACCAATATGGTTCTTTTAAAATAACCCATAAAAATGTTGTTCTTAAATATTCGATTTGTCCTAATCCAAAATAAATAATAAAAATCTGAACCAACAAAGGTGTTCCTCTAAATATGTAAGAATAAACGTATGCAAATTTATTAATAAATATATTTTTATTTAATCTTAAAATTGCAAAAAAAAGACCTAAGAACAATCCAAAAAACAGAGATGCAGACAATAGTTTTAATGTAACAATGGTTGCTCCTAAAAGTTTGGGGAAACTAGTTATCATTAAATCTAAATCCATTAATACCCCCTGCTATACTTAACTTCTAACTTGTTAATTAATTTCATACTTACGTAAGTAAGCAATAGATACAAAACTGCTGCAAATGAATAGAAAAATAATGGATCTCTCGTTGAACCAGCTGCTATATATGATTGTCTCATAATCTCTACTAATCCTGTTACTGAAATAAGAGAAGTGTCTTTTAAAGTTATTTGCCAAACATTACTTAAATTTGGAATAGCCAATCTTAACATCTGGGGGAGAATTATTTTATAAAATTGCCCAAACTTATTTATTCCAAGTACCTTTGCTGCTTCAAACTGGCCTTTATCTATTGATTGAATCGCTCCCCGAAATACTTCAGTTGAATAAGCTCCTGATATAATACCAATAGCCATTGAACCAGTAATAAATGCATTAATCTCTATGTATTCGTAATAACCGAAAATTGAAGCTACATACATGATAGCCCCACTTCCCCCAAAGAAAAAAAGATAAATTACAAGTAATTCAGGCACTCCACGGATTACTGTTGTGTAAAAATTACCTACTAAATTTAAAGCTTTATACTTTGAGAGTTTTAGAGGTGTAAAAATTAATGCGAAAAGGAAACCAACCAACATTGCGGTAATCGATACAGCAATTGTCATTAAGGTTGCGTAAAATAATTCGTCACCCCAACCTGTTTTGCCAAATGCTAGAAGTTCCATATAGATTGGCGACTATATCTTATAGTCGCCAGATCTGAAATGAATTACATAGATGCGTCGAAACCAAAGTGCTTAATAGCAAGTTTGCTTATAATTCCTTGTTTTCTAGCTTTGTTAATTGCTTTATTGAAGTCTTTTAAGATTTTGGCATCTCTTTTTCCAATCGCACTATCGCTAGCTTGTCTGATACCAACACCTACACCATTACCAAATGCACCACCTGAAAAAGTTGGACCAACTAATACAACTGGTTTACCTGATTTGTCTGCATAATCTGTAAATGCTACTGCTGCAGCTAAAGCAACATCACATCTTCCAGAAGTTAGATCTAGGTTAACTTCATCTTGAGTTTTGTAAGTTCTAACATTCACACTTCCTACGTCACCTGACTCTAAAAAGTTTTGGTGAATTGTTCCTGTTTGAGTACATACTGTTTTACTAGCAAGTGCTCCAGTTAAAGTTTTAAGAGCTTTCTTAACATCAGATCCACCTAATGATAAATTAATACCTTCTGGTGTATCCATACCCTCTAAACTTGAACCTTTCATTACCGCAAGAGAAGCTACTTCGTCAGCATAACCTTGTGAAAAAGTAATTGTTTTTTGTCTTTCAGCAGTAATTGACATTCCAGCCATTATTGCATCAAACTTTCTCATTACTAAAGCTGGGATCATTCCATCCCAATCTTGTTCAACAATTGTGCACTCATACTTCATTATTGTACAAAGTTCTTGAGCAAGCTCAACCTCAAAACCGATTAGATTACCTGAAGCATCTTTTGAATTCCATGGAGGGTAAGCTCCTTCAGTTCCAATTTTTATTTTTTCAGCAGAAACATTTCCAATGATAAATAAAGAAGCAAGAACTGTTAAAATAGTTTTTTTGAATATATTCATTATTTTCTCCTTTAATTTAGAAGAATTATTTCACAAATTTAAATAAGAAAAAAGAAAAATTAATGATTAATTGATGAAGAAAAATTCCAAGAGCAATCAAAACTAGGTATGTAAACTCTTGATAATTTTGCATTCCCAAAATTTTGATTAAACACATTTAACCAATTTTCAACCTGTTGTGGTTTTTTGTCCTGACTTCCAACTTGTGTAGTAATGACTCCTTTGGGTTTTAAAATTCTTACTAATGAGTCCATATTCCTAGCAGCTAAATCTATGCAAAATTGATCATCGTTAAGATCTACAAATATATGATCGTAAGTATCATCATTTACAGATTTAATACTTTCGAAAGCATCACCCCAAACACATTTAACAGAATTTTTTTCGGTTGCTTTTTTACCAATATCTCCAAGGTGTTTATTGCATATATCTACTACTTCAGGATCTAATTCATACCAATCGATGAAGTTAAAGTTTTTTGAAATACATTCTCTTGCAACTCCCCCATCTCCTCCACCGATAATTGCTGCTCTTTCATTTTCATTATTTAAATCTAAACCAGAACCCACAAAGGTTGAGCTATATAAATGCTCGTCAGTAGACGCGACTTGTATTTCACCATCTATAAATAATGATTTTCCAAACTGTTCTAAATCTAGTATTTCAATATGTTGACCTACTTTAGATTTAAAGTCCTCCAATACATCGTTTACAACATATGACTTTTGTAAACCTGGTGAACTATAAATGTCATGATAAAGAGATTTTGTATCTCTGTTAAACTCTTTTTTTACTATTCTTTTATGTTTGAATTCTTTTTTAATAATATCTATTGCAACTGATGGGCTTACCTTTCCACAAGTAAAAAAATCAAAACTAATAATCCCCTTTTCTGGAAATGTATGAAAGCTAATGTGACTTTCAGCTAATAAAGCAAGAATTGTAAAACCTTGGGGTTCAAATTTATATTTTGAAATATTTAAAATTGTTACTTTTGAAGCTTTTGCAATATCATTAATTACTTTTTCAAATACAGACGGATCATACTCTTTAGTTGTTCCAATAATATCTAGGGTTATATGTTCACCAACTTTTGTCATAATATGCTTGATGAAACTAATCAAATTTTTTGCTTCTTTCAAACAAAAAACTATTATAATACTTCGCTGAGGTTGTAACTGTGAAAAACAATTGGTCAAATTTAGAAGCAAAAAAATACATCAAAAAGTATACAAAACTTGGTCATTCAAAAGATATGGCTTTAAGAGTTTATACAACAAGACTATTAGGAAGAAATAGTGAACTTGTTCTTCATGGAGGTGGAAATACTTCTGTAAAAACATCAATTAAAGATATTGATGGCAAAAATTACGAGGTACTCTGTGTTAAAGGAAGTGGTTGGGACATGGCTGAAATAGAACCAGCTGGTTTACCTGCGGTGAAATTAAATCCACTTTTAGCTCTTAAAAATAAAAAATATTTAAGTGATGAAGATATGGTTGCTTATCAAAAAAGAAACTTAATTGATATTAAGTCACCTAACCCATCTGTAGAAACTTTTTTACATGCCTTTTTGCCTTTCAAATTTGTTGATCACACCCATTCTGATGCAATTATGGATGTAACAAATAGGCAAAATGGTAAAGATCTTTGTAAAAAAATTTTTGGAACCAAGGTTAGTATTGTACCTTACGTGATGCCTGGATTTGGTTTGGCTCAAAAAATTAATGAAGTTTATAATAAAAATCCAAATATTAATTGCTTAATACTTTTAAACCATGGAATATTTACTTTTGATAATGATGCTAAAAAATCTTATGACTTAATGATTAAATATGTTTCGATTGCAGAAAAAACTATTAGAAAATTAAAACGAAAAAAAATAAAACAAATCAAAAATTACAGCACTAAGTTTAAACCTCATGAAATTGCACCAATTTTAAGAGGTCTATTAACTGAAAATAAAGATCAAAAATTTATACTAAATTTTAGGTCAAACAAAACTTTAGATTATTTTATAAATGGTAAAGAGGTTAAAAGATATTCTGGTATTGGAACTGCTACTCCTGATCATGTTATTAGAGTCAAACCTTTTCCACTAGTAATTACACCAAAACAAAATTCAACTATTGAAGATTTCAAAAGAATAGCTGAGAAAAGTTTCAAAGATTATAGAAAAAAATATGTAAAATATTTCAACACAAACAAAAAAAAAGTTAAAGGTAAAAAAACAATGTTAGATACATCACCTAGGGTAATCTTGGTACAAAACGTTGGTTTATTTAGTGTAGGTGATAGTCTTAATGCTTCCAAAATAGCTGGGGATTTGACGGAGACTAATGCAAGAGTAATTTCATCAGTTGAGGAAACTACAAAATACAAATTCATTCCTGAAAAAGATTTATTTGATGTTGAATATTGGTCGCTAGAACAAGCTAAAATTAAAAAAGCTAAAAAAATTCTTCAAGGAAATGTTGTTGTAATAACTGGTGGATTTGGTGCAATTGGTTCAGCCACTTATAAACTATTTAAAAGTTATGGTGCAGAAATTGTATTGCTTGATTACGATTCAAAAAAAGTAAAAGAAATGCAAAGTAAAATTAAAGATTTATGTTTGCACTGTGATGTGAGAAATAAAAATAGCGTAAAAAATGCTTTTAAAAAGATAAGTGAACAATATGGTGGTATAGATATCTTAATATCAAATGCTGGAACAGCGGTTGGTGGATCTATTGCTGAAGTTGATGATAAAACTTTAAGAGATAGTTTCGAAGATAATTTTTTTTCTCATCAAAATTGTGCATCAGAAACAATTAAAATTATGAAAAAACAAAATATCCAGGGATGTTTACTTTTTAATATTTCAAAACAATCAGTTAATCCTGGAAAAAATTTTGGTCCTTATGGTCTTCCGAAAACAGCATTATTAAGTTTATGTAAACAATATGCAGTTGATTATGGATCACTTGGAATTAGATCAAATGGGGTTAATGCTGATAGAATCAGAAGTGGTCTTTTGAATGATGGAATGATTAAATCTAGAGCTAAGGCTCGAGAGGTTTCAACAGACGAATATATGAGAGGAAACTTGCTTTTAAACGAGGTAAAAGCAGAAGATGTCGCAAAGGCATTTTTTCATTTAGCTGTATCAAAAAAAACAACTGGTGCAGTATTAACTGTTGATGGTGGTAATATAGCTGCGTCCCTAAGATAATTTAATTAAATAATTTTTTTAATCCTTCGGTGGAAGCTTCTGAAATCCCTTTTTCTGTAATCAAACCTGTAACATATTTTGCAGGTGTAACATCAAATGCTAAGTTCATTGCTTTGCTTTTATTTGGATATATCAAAATTTTTTTAATTCTATTATTCTCATCAATACCTTCTACATGAGATAATTCCTCCGAACTTCTGACTTCTATTGGAATATCTTTTGCATCTTTAATATTCCAATCTATTGTAGAGCTTGGGAGAGCAACATAAAATGGAACATTATTATCATGAGCGGATAATGCTTTAAGGTATGTTCCAATTTTATTGCAAACGTCTCCATTGGACAAAGTTCTATCAGTTCCTACAATGCACATATCAACTTCTCCTCTCTGCATTAAAATACCACCTGTATTATCAGCAATAATAGTATTGGGGATTTCTTCTTCATTTAATTCATATGAGGTTAAATTGGCACCTTGGTTTCTTGGTCTTGTTTCATCTACCCATACATGGACTGGTATACCTTTTTTGTGCGCATGATAAATTGGTGATGTAGCTGTACCCCAATTAATTGTTGCTAACCAACCTGCATTACAATGTGTTAATATATTTACTGTATCTTTTTTTTTATTATAAATTTCCTCAATTATTTTTAATCCATAAATACCAATACTTTCACAAAACTTTTCATCTTCATCACATATTTCTTTTGCCTCATTTAAGGCAATACTTAATATTTGATCACTGTTAATACCTTCTAATTTTTTTATCATTCGGTCTACAGCCCATTTTAAATTAATAGCAGTAGGTCTTGATTGAATTAATTCTTCAGCACTTTTTTTTAAAAATTCTGGATTATTATTTTCTTGAACTGCCAAAGCTATACCATAAGCAGCCGTTCCTCCTATTAAAGGTGCTCCTCTTACCTCCATTACTTTAATAGCATTGATTGCATCTTTTACTGATTTGAGATCTTTTATTATAAATTGATGAGGAAGCTTTGTTTGATCAATAATCTTAACAACATTATTTTCAAACCAAATAGTTCGATACTCTTTTCCCTCTATTCTCATTTATTTAAAACTCTACCAGCTACAGTTTTTAATTTATCTATAGTCTTTTTTGTTCTTTTCTCTGGAGCAGTAATTATTGCTACATCTAAACAATTATTAGTGGGATCATTAGGATCAATATGATCTTCAAAATTATCAATCAAATTTTTAATCATGATTTTTGCTTTTTCAGCATTACCTAATAGAACTTTAATTACCTGTTGAACATCAACATTTTCATGATCTGGATGCCAACAATCAAAATCTGTTACCATAGATACTGATGCATATCTAATTTCAGCTTCTCTTGCTAATTTTGCTTCTGGCATGTTGGTCATTCCAATTACATCTGCTTTCCATGATCTATATAAATTAGACTCTGCCAAAGTAGAAAATTGTGGCCCTTCCATAACAATATAGGTTCCATTTCTTTGATAATCTATATTTGATTTTTTAATTGCTTCCTCGCATGCATTCATTAATCCATTAGAAGTTGGATGAGCCATTGATACATGAGCAACAATTTCATCATCAAAAAAAGTTTTTTTTCTTGCAAAAGTCCTGTCTATAAATTGATCTACAATTACAAATTTTCCTGGAGGAAGATCTTCTTTTAGAGAACCAACAGCTGAAACTGAAACAATGTCACTTACACCCAATTGTTTGAGAGCATCTATATTCGCTCTAAAATTTATATTTGAAGGAGAAACAAAATGTCCCCTTCCGTGTCTTGGTAAAAAATAAACTTCCTTTCCATTATATTTAGTTTTTAAAATCTGATCAGATGGTTTTCCCCAGGCAGTTTCTAAATCAATTAATTCTCTATCTTTAAATTCTTCAACATCATAAAGGCCACTACCACCAATTATTGCTAATTTATTTGTTGTCATAAGTAAAAATTTATTTATTTATACTTCTATATTGAACAATTATGAATTTAAAAAATTATATTAGATCTATACCAGATTATCCTAAAAAAGGTATTTTATTCAGAGATATTACTACTTTAATTAAAGACGAAAATGCATTTGCTGAAACAATTAATCAGATTGTTGAAAGATCAAAAAAATTTAAATTTACTAAAATTGCAGCTATAGAGTCCAGAGGGTTTGTATTTGCTTCTGCTGTTTCATTTGTACTTAAAAAACCTTTTATATTGTTAAGAAAAGAAAATAAATTGCCAGCAGATGTTCACTCAATAGATTTTGAGCTTGAATATGGAACTGCAACAATTGAAGTCCATAAAGATTCAATTAATGAAAAAGATGAAGTTTTGATAATAGATGATTTAATTGCAACTGGAGGTACAGCTGAAGCAGCAGCAAAATTAGTTGAAATATCAAAAGGTAAAGTTGCAGCATTTATATTTGTAATAAACCTATTTGATCTAGGAGGATCAGATAATTTGGTAAAAAGTAATTATAAAGTTGAGAATTTAATTGAATTTCCAGGGCATTAGGAAATAAAAAAACTTATCCACAGGCTATATATTGTTTGAAATAAATTATTATGATTATAACTTAATTGGGAATGAGAATTGAAGAAGAGTTAAAATTAGATTATTCAGATGTACTTTTTAGACCTAAAAGAAGTACCTTAAAAAGCCGTAAAGACGTAAATCTCTTGAGAACTTATAGATTCAAACATAGTAAAAATGAATGGTCAGGTATTCCAATAATGGCGGCAAATATGGATGGTGTTGGAGAGCTAAGTGTTGCTGAAAAATTAAATGAATATGGAATGATTACATCCTTAACCAAACAACATGATGTTAAAAAAATTAAACAAAATAAAAATATAAAAAAAATATATCCTAATATTGCACTAAGTGTAGGTATCAAAAAAGAAGATTTTCAAAATTTAGATAAGGTATTAAAAGAATTTAGTTTTTTTAAATTTATTTGTATTGATGTTGCAAATGGTTATACAGAACATTTTACCAACTTTATTAAATCTGTAAGAGATAAATATCCAACTAAAACAATAATTGCAGGTAATGTAGTAACAGCCGACATGACTCAAGAATTAGTTCTAAGTGGAGCAGATATAGTTAAAGTTGGTATAGGACCTGGAAGTGTTTGCACAACAAGAATTCAAACTGGTGTTGGTTACCCTCAATTAAGTGCAGTAATTGAATGTGCTGATGCTGCTCATGGACTTGGTGCACATGTAATTGCAGATGGTGGATGTACTTGTCCTGGCGATGTAGCAAAAGGTTTCGGAGGTGGTGCTGATTTTGTAATGCTTGGAGGTATGCTTGCAGGTCATGATGAAGGAAACGGTAAAATTGTAAAAATTAACGGAGAAAAATATATAGAGTTCTATGGATCTAGCTCTGAAGTTGCTAATAAAAAACACTATGGTGGACTATCAGATTATCGAAGTAGTGAAGGACGTAAAGTAAGAGTCAAATACAGAGGTAAAATTAACGATACAATTTTAAATATTCTTGGGGGTGTAAGAAGTAGCTGCACTTATGTAGGCGCACCTTCACTTAAACAATTAAGTAAATGCACAACTTTCGTAAGAGTATCCAGTCAATTTAATGACAGTTTAATTAAATAATTTATTTTTCAAAATTAAAATCTTTAATATTTGTAGTTTCATATTTCTCAAAAGGCATATGTATCCAAGGGGAGTCTTTTAAGTAATCTACAGAATAATCAGGTTTAAATTTTGAAGTTGACTTGTGCCATATAACTGCAGATTTAATTTTTTCATCTAAGTAAAATCCATAAAAATGCTCTAACCATTTAATGCTTTTTATTAAAGTTTTTCCAGAGTCCGCTAAATCATCAACCAATAAAACATGCGATCCTAAATTTGGTGTAGTTTTTGCCAAATCTCTTGAAAAAGTAAACTGACCCTGTTGGTTTTTAATATCATCGCTATCACCATGGTAAGATTCGACAGATAAGATTGCTAAAGGGACATTAAACAGTCTACTAAAAACATCACCTACTCTTAATCCACCTTTTGCAATACAAATAATTTGATTAAATTTTAAATTATCTTCATGAACTTTTTTAGCTAATTGCTCTATCTTTTTATGATAATCTTCCCAAGTTATATAAATATCTTTCATAATTTTTGGTAGCGGGAAGTGGGATCGAACCACTGACCTCGGGCTTATGAGTCTATCGCCATGAACCCTGCTCACTCACTCTAAAGCAATTACTCCTGTAAATGCTCTCTTTCCTTTCTATGCATATTGAATCAAATTAAAGAATCTTAGTCAAGAACCAATGTCATTGGAGCACTATTGGAGCAAGAGTCAATTTAATTATATTGTAGATTGTAACTGAATTGTATTAAGTAATTTTAAAATTATTTATCAAGCGATTTAAATCCTAATAAAAGCGCAGCAACTAACATTAATGAGCCTCCAACTTTATTAATCATCAAGCTTGAATTGCTCTTTATCATCATAGTGATTTTCGAAGCTGCAAAACCATAAAAAAAAAGAAATATTCCATCAATGAAAATATATGTAATTGATAAAATTAAGCATTGAGTCCAGATATCACCATTTACAGATATAAATTGTGGAAAGAGAGCAGCAAAAAATAAGATTGCTTTAGGGTTTGATGCGGATGTTAAAAAACCTTGTAAAAACAATTTTCTATAAATTTTTTTATTATTTGTTTTTTTATAATTGTTAGCATTTTCCTTTTTTTCAAAAATTAATTTTAAAGCGTTCCAAACTAAATAAGTAACACCAATCCATTTTATGTAGATTAAGATGTTATTATCAAATGATGCTATCAATAACCCAATACCAGCTGTGGCTATTATCATTTGTAAAAGATTTGCTGACAAATCCCCTACTATTGTTGCAACTGAATTTTTAAGGCCATAAGTTGCGCTGTTGGATAACATTAATAATTGACTTGGCCCAGGTGTGCTCATAAGAGCTAAAACCGCAAAAATAAATAATACCCAGTTATCTAAAGTCATAATTTATTAGTTAAAAAAAATTTTATTAATTGATTAATAACAATATCAAATTCATAAATAAAGCAATTACTCGAGAACCAATGTCATTGGAGCACTATTGGAGCAAATATGTTTGGAAATGTAAAACATGATTTGGTCTGAATATATAAAGATTAATTTACTAGTTGGTTGGTTCCAAAATAATTTTTAAAAATACTAATTTGTGTTATATTTTTAACGAAAAACACATGTTGCAAAAAGTAATAAATTTTAAAGATAAGTTGGCTAAATTTTCCGAACACTGGTCTCCACGTGTTATTGCTGAAATGAATGATTACCAATTCAAGCTAGCAAAATTCAAAGATAAATTTGTTTGGCACGACCATCAAGATACTGACGAAGTATTTCTTGTACTTAAAGGTTCAATGTCAATTGAATTGTCAGATCATACAGTGAAACTAAATGAAGGAGAAATGTTTGTGGTTCCCAAAGGAACAAAACATAGGCCATATGCCAAAGAAGAATGCCATGTCCTTCTTGTTGAACCCCGTGGTGTTGTAAACACCGGTGACAGCGGCGGTGAGTTGACTGCTCAAAATGATGTATGGGTTTAAAATATCTTTAAGATATTAATTTGAGAAACAGTGCAAAACTTTTTCAAATAATTGTCAGCCAATCAAAATTTGATGCATAACACGTCCAGGCATAAGTGTAAAAAAGCCTGTTAGGATTAGAGCAAAAAAATATAAAGCGATCATTACTTGTTTGTGACGTTTAATATTACAAACTCTTACAAAGTAAATTCCAAGACCAAGTGAGAAAATTGTCCACAAACTTAATAAATGTATAGGACTATAAGCGCCCCATAATTTAATTTCATGAATAAATAAAGAAGATATCGCTACAATCAGCATTAAGCCTACCCATACACGACCTAACAATTTATGAATGGCTCCACCTTTTTTCATAGAAAGTTGTATGCCGCCTAAAATTATAGCAATCATTGCCATAATAGCGTGAACTGGTATGGGTGATATATTTATTAAACTAGCAAGATAATTTTAGAGTAATTATTGCTAAGATCTAATGGTGGGAGCTAACGCCCCCACGCTTAATTTAGCTATTAATCTAAGCTATAAATTGTAACTGATTTTTCTTTATCAACTTCGTTAGCACTTACAAATAAGTTCCTCTCAGGAATAGCAACTAAACCTTCAGGTCCAATGCCTGTTGGTAATATAGTAACTAATTCTGGGTTAGATAAATCATTTGCTTTATAAACACCGATAGCATTTGCTCTTTCAGCACCAACAAAGATGTAACGCGTATCACCATATATTGCCACCTCAACCGATTCTGGTTCTACCCCTTTTTTCTCTGCACGATTTTCTGGCCAATAACCTGCTGAAGCAAGTGCTCTTTCATATGATGAACCTGACTCGTACACAACTGAGCCATCTTTGTTAAAGATTGTCCATCCACGGCTTCCACCACGCTTAGCTTGACCTGGCGCTTCATGTTTATAGTCCCCTTCATTTGCAGTAGCAAAATGATCATTACCAATCCACTTAACTGCATCTGGCTCTCTTCTTACATTTTCAATGCTGTCAGACATATTTAACTTACCGTCTTTTTTATTATCGACACCCACAAGTGTTACAAGTCCTGCATCAAACTCTGAAATTACATTTCCATTTCGATCAATAACTGCCATCCAGTTATTCTCTTGCATCGTAACAACTATTTCACCTAAGTTATTAATGTCGACAAACTCTGGCTCTGGATCGTTTGGAGCAATAGTTGAAAAACCAACTAAGTCTGCTTTGATAACACTATTATCTGCTAAATTAACGATTGCCACAAAGCCCCCTGGAAGTTGTGGAATTTTTTCGTCATTAATATCTTCGTTACGCTCATTTTCAATAGCGACTGCCACAAAAGTTCCATCTGGACTAACTGCAACAGAGTCTGGTTGTCCACCTAGTTCTACTTTTGCAACTTCTTTTTCTGAAGCAAGATCAATAACTAACAAGTGTCCACTTGGTTTTACGTAGTCTGGAGAAGTGTTAATACCAACATATGCTTTCCCATTTTTAATAGCAACACTAGTTGGCTCACCACCTAAGCTCATTGAGCCTAATGGCTTTGGGTTAGATGGATCAGTGATATCAATCATCCCTAATGCATTTGCAGGGCTATCACTATATACTAGCTTCATACCGTCTGAGGTTGCAGCAATGATTTCTGCTGATGTTTCTTCTGCACCAGGATTGTTGACTGGTGTTCCAAAATTTCCAATTTCTTTAAAATCTGCATTTACTGTACTAACAAACGCAGTTGAGGCCAGTAAGACTGTTAAAATAAATTTAATCATTGTAATTTTTCCTTTTTTTGATTCCTTAAGGAAATACTTAGATAAGATTAAAAATTTATAACATTTTAATTACAATTATATTTCATTCTAACTACTGGAATTATTTTAAAAATTTAAATCAATAAAAAGTTAATTGTGAATTACTTTGTGGATTGTAACTGAATTGTAATATTATTTTAATGTATTGTAATATTAATTGTTAAATTTAATCCTCGTTAAGGTTTCATCTCTTCTTATGTAGTGATGGTATAAAGCCGCTATGAAATGTAAAACAAAAGTATACAACAATAAATCACCAGCAATCCCATGAAAATTGTGAGCAAGTTTTTCAAAATCACCGTTACTTTCAACAATATTAACTAATTCAACCCCAAAAAATAACACCTCTTTGCCCTCTATATTCATCAAAACATAACCTGTTATAGGTGCAGCAAGCATTCCAAAATAAAATATAAAAAATACAAGATTAGATAATCTATTTAAAAGCCTGCTTTTATTAATATTTTCTGGTTTTGGGTTTGACCACCTCCAAAACAATCTTAAAATAACTAAAATAAAAATAATTATGCCCAATGAATTATGAACTAACATTAAAAAGTCATAATACTTTTTTGGTGTATGCTCTGATAAATTCCCTAACAATAGTACAAACAACAAAATTCCAGCCATATACCAATGAAAAGTTTTTGAAATTAAGCCGTATTTTTTAATTGTGTTTCGAATCACAGAAATTCTTTAACAAAAAAAAATTACAATGAAGTTACACTCAATAATCAAAAAAAGAGTTTTAATAATTCATTCATAGGAGTGTAAGAAATAGTTAATAAAACTTCCTTATAGAGTTTTAAATATTAATTATTAATCATTATTCTTTATAATTGTTAGCTCTCTATTGTTAGGAGCTTGGTAATATTATCAAGCTCCTAATTTACTTTTCAAAAATATAAAATATTAATCAGCTTTTGGTGTCTCATTCTTTTCTAATTGTAATTTATTTCGTTGATTAGATATTCTTTGTAACAAATTTGTAATTTAATTTTATAAAATTTAACATATAGTGTTTTTAAAACTAATTAATAAAAGAAAATTATGCAAAGACTACACTTACATCTTGGAGTTAAAAACTTAAACGAAAGTATAAATTTTTACAAAAACTTATTTAAATCTGAACCAACAAAATTAAAAAAAGATTATGCTCAATGGGTTTTAGATGATCCTAAAATCAATTTTGCAATATCTACAAGAGTGAAAACTTTAGGAGTGGATCATCTTGGAATACAGGTTGATAAAGTTGAAGAACTAAACGATATAAGAACTAATCTAGATAAAGCTGATATATCTACTTACTCAGATGGTGAAGTGACATGTTGTTATGCAAAGTCAGAGAAATCTTGGGTAAATGATCCAAACGGTGTTGCATGGGAAGCTTACCATACAATGGAAGATGCTGAGATTTATAATATAGAAGGCTCAAGATCAGATGCAGAGAAAAAAGGCTGTTGTTAATAAAATTAATTAATAAATCTTAGTCAAGAACCAATCTCATTGACACCTCAGAGACGCAAAACAGACTTATGCTTCTAGAATGGTAGCGGGAAGTGGGATCGAACCACTGACCTCGGGCTTATGAGTCCCGCGCTCTAACCAACTGAGCTACCCCGCCATTAAATTTATCTTGATATATACTACTTTTATTTTCTATTTCAAACAAGATATTGCAAAATAAGATTAACATGAAATTCTTGGTGTGTCCTATGTGAGTCCAGTGTGTCCTAAAATTGAGTCCAATTTTTAGAGGGTGCGATTACTTTAAATTTTTTAAAAATTTGTAAACTTTTTCTATTTGATCAACTGTAGCATCCTGCTTAATTCGATTAGCGAGATTGCTAATAATAGATACATTATTTTTTGTATAACCTTTGTCAGGTATTAATCTATCTACAGAAGGCGAATTATCTGTTAAAGATTTTTTCACATTCAATTCAGAATATTTTATTTCAATACCTAAAATAGGACAAACTTTGGGCCTGTTAGCAAATAATTCTTTAATGTCGTCTTTCGTAAGAGTGAATTTTATACCTTTTTGTTCGGCTCTTCTTTTAATTGTATAAAACAACTGATGATACGGATTCTTTCTGTATCGTAAAGACATCTCATTAGATTCACACTTAATACATTGAGAATATCTTTTTGAACCATCCGCTGCTTTCCATCCACTAACTTTGGTTTTTCTAATTTTAAGTTTTCTGAACTCTTTGAATTTTTTATCTATCTTGCAAATTGTACATATTTTAGATTCTCGCATTTACAAAATATTATCAGTGTGTCCTATGTGTGACCAGATTTAAGTTGATATTGAATTGAGATTGTATTTCAAGGATCTTGAACAATGGACAAAGAGCTTATGAGTCCCGCGCTCTAACCAACTGAGCTACCCCGCCTTAATTGATAAATGGTTTATAATATAAATCTTTATTGTTTCAATAAACTTTTTTAAATCAAACCCTAAACTAAATAATAAAATAAATAGCTAATGAGCTAACTAAAACAGCTAAAATAATTGAAAAAACAATTCTTTTTTTTAAAGTTCTTTTTTGGTCTAATCGAACTCTGTTTAGTAAAATATTTACATTAGTGGTTTTAATCATATCTACTTCAAAATCTTTATTTCTAGCAATATCAGTACTAAATAATGATGTGTCTTGATCACTTTTTTTCACAGTATATTTAACCAGTTAATTAACTTAAATACAATAAATTAAAATTAACTAAATTTTTCTAAAATCTTTTGTATTTAGTGGTTTTGAAAGAATTTCGATTGGATATTTGATCTTCTCTACTTCTATGAACAAATTTTTATCTTTAAGCGTATCTATTGTGTTTCCTGAATTAACATAGCCAAATGATAAATTTTTATCAAAGCAGAATGAATAATTTCCAGAAGTTGTTCTTCCAATGATTTTATCATCTAAATAAATAGGCTCTTCATGTAACAACAAAGGTTGACCTGGTTTACTATCTTTTAATGTAAACATCATCATTGTCTTTACTAAAGGTTTGTCTTTAATTTTTAACAATGCGTCTTTACCTATAAAATTAGCATTTTTTTTAAAACTAATAGTAAAATTTAAGCCTGCTTGATACTGATTTTCTTCTGGTGAAATGTCATGTCCCCAATGTAAAAAACCACTTTCCATTCTCATTATATCCATTGCATGCATACCACAATGAGATAAGCCAAAGTTTTTGCCTTCATTAGTTATAATTTTATATAAATCCAAAGCATCGTTTTTATTTACGTATAATTCAAAGCCAAGTTCACCTACATAAGATATTCTTTGTGCCCAAACTTTTATATTATCAATTAATACATTTTTTCCTAATCCAAATTGAAAATTTTCTGGTGAATAATCCTCATCACTAATCTTTTGAATCATGTCTCTACTTTTAGGACCAAATAAACCAAGACAGCAAATCTCTTCTGTAACATCGATAAATTTAACATCTTCAGATAAATATTTTAAAATATGAAATTTATCTCTTTCTCTTGTTGCTGCCGAACTAACTATTCTAAAATAATTTTTATCTATACATACAACGGTTAAATCTGCTTCTATTCCACCGTCCTCATTCAGCATGTGAGTATAAGTTGTTTTCCCAATTTCATTTTTAATATTAGCTGTACAGATTTTTTGTAATTCGCTATGAGTGTTTTCACCTTTTAAATCAAATTTAGAAAAAGTTGAAAAATCAAAAAGTCCAACATTTTTTCTGGCATTTATTGTTTCATGTTTTGCAGATGGGTACCAATTTTGATAATTAAAATTATAATTATATTTTGGCTTTTCTCCGTTTAAAGAGTACCACATAGGTCTTTCAAACCCTCCGGCTACTCCAAAACATGCGCCAGCTTTTTTTAATTCTTCATGATAAGGTAATAATTTTTCATTCCTTGAAGTTTCGTGTTGTTTATACGGCCAATGCATACCATAAAGATCTCCTAAGGTTTCAGTAACCCTATCTATGATAAATTTTTTAGATGAGTGAAACTTTTGAAATCTTTTTATATCCAGCGAAAATAAATCTTCATTTATATGACCATTAATAATCCATTCTGCGGTTACTCTTCCTGCTCCTCCTGAACTTGCTATTCCAATACTATTGAAACCACAACACGTATAAAGGTTTTTTACTTCTGAGGTTTCTCCAAGCAAATACTGTGTATCAGGCGTGAATGATTCAGGCCCTGAAAAAAACTTTCTTATACCTGCGTTTTCTAACATTGGAAGTCTATGAAAGGATTTTTCAAGGTAAGGTTCAAAGTGATCAAAATCATCGGGAAATTCTCCAAATGAAAAATCGTCAGGGACTCTTCCACTATCTTTAAATGCAGGTTTTGCATTAGGTTCGAAAATTCCTACCAACATTTTTCCAGCATCTTCTTTTAAATAAAGACAAGCATTGTAATCCCTCAAAACAGGTAAATCTTTAGGAAGATCTTTCATTGGTTCTGTAATCACATAAAAGTGCTCATTAGGATATAGCGGAACACTAACACCAATATCTTCCCCAATTTGTCGAGACCACATTCCTGTAGCTAAAACTACATATTCACAATCAATTTTTCCTTTAGAAGTTTCAACACCAAATATTCTTTTATTTTTTACTAAAATTTTTTTTACTGGTGACTTCTCAAATATTTGAACACCTAACATTTTTGCAGCTTTGGCCAATACAGTGGTAACTCCGACAGGATCTGCCTGACCATCTTTTGGCATATAAACACCACCAACTAGATCCTCGTTTTTTGCTACTGGATATAATTCTTTTACTCTCTCCTTATTTAAAACCTCTACCTCAACATTAGATAGTTGTGCAGTTGTAGCTTGCCTTAATAACTCCTGCATCCTTTCTTTAGATGATGCAACTGTTATTGCTCCATTCTGTTTCAGACCAGTTGATAAACCTGTTGTTTTTTCTAACTTTTTATAAAGATCTAAAGAATATTTTCTTAATTTTGTAATTGTAGAAGTTGCTCCCAATTGTCCTATTAATCCAGCAGCATGCCAGGTTGTACCGGAAGTTAATTGATCCCTCTCTAGTAAAACTACATCTTTCCAACCAAATTTAGCTAAATGATAAGCGCAAGAAGTGCCAGCAACACCACCCCCTATTACAACTACCTTTGCGCTTGAAGGATAGTTTTTTTCCATTTCTAATGTTTGATAGCTTCTCCAGGTTCTACAAAATTATGTCCAAAGACATCAGCAACTGCTTTGTAAGTTACTTGACCTTTATGAACATTTAACCCTGCTAAAAAGTTTTTATCTTCAGTTAATGCTTTTTGATAACCTTTATTAGCAAGCTTAACTAAGAA
>CACAIU010000008.1 GCA_902532645.1 uncultured Pelagibacteraceae bacterium
ATACTGATTTTGTTTTTTTTAATTACTAACCAATTAATAGCTGAGGAGAATATAATGATATTAAAATTAAAAGATGGTGATGTTAAAATTGAATTATTCGATGATGTTGCGCCAAATCACGTAAAAAGAATTAAGGAATTAGCAAATAGCGGTAAATACAATAATGTTGTTTTTCATAGAGTTATAGATGGTTTCATGGCTCAAACAGGAGATGTAAAATTTGGTAATTCAGAGTCTAAAGATTTTGATCTTAGAAGAGCAGGTATGGGTGGTTCTGAATTCCCAGACTTAAAGCAAGAATTTAATAGTTTACCACATGATAGAGGTACATTATCAATGGCAAGAGCTCAAGACCCTGATAGTGCAAATAGTCAATTCTTTATTTGTTTTCAGCCAGCTCCATTTTTAGATCGACAATATACTGTTTTTGGAAAAGTGATAGAAGGAATGGAATTTGTTGATAAAATCAAAAGAGGTGACCAAAACAATAATGGTGCTGTTACTGATCCAGATAAAATTATTAGTTTCAAATCCCAATAATTTTTTTTAATGGCATTAAAAAAATTTGCCTTTAACGTTTTAAAGAAAGACAAATTTGCCAGGTATGGTTTAATAAAGACCAATCGTGGAAATATACATACGCCAGCATTTATGCCTGTTGGAACACAAGCTACAGTAAAAGCTTGTACTATAGATGATATAAAAAAAACTGGATCAGAAATAATACTTTCAAACACATATCATTTAATGATACGCCCAGGTGTTGAAAGAATTAAATCTACTGGTGGTCTCCATGAATTTATGAATTGTGATTTACCTATTTTAACTGACTCTGGTGGATTTCAAGTCATGTCTTTGTCAAAATTAAATAAAATTGATAGAGAGAAGGGTGCTATATTTAACTCTCATGTTGATGGAAAAAAATTTTACTTAAGTCCAGAGGAGAGTATTCGGATTCAGTTGGGTTTAAATTCTGATATTGTGATGATTATGGACGAGTGTCCAAAAAAAACCAATGATTATAATGTAATAAAAAAATCTATGGATTTATCACTTTACTGGGCAGAAAGATCTAAATTGGCGTTTGGAAATAATCCACATAAAGCTTTATTTGGTATAGTCCAAGGAGGTATTTTTAAAGATTTAAGATTAAAATCTCTTCAAGAGTTAATTAAAATTGGTTTTGACGGATATGCTCTCGGAGGATTAGCTGTAGGAGAAACTCAACATGAAATGTTTAACGTTTTAGATGATATTAAGGAAAATTTACCTTTTGATAAACCACACTATTTAATGGGTGTTGGAACACCATCAGATATTTTGGGTGCTGTAAAAAGAGGTATAGATATGTTTGACTGTGTATTGCCAACAAGGTCTGGTAGGACAGGTTTGGCTTTTACATGGCAGGGAAGAATCAATATTAAAAATAATAAATATCAGAATGACAACACACCACTTGATCCAAATTGTAAAAATCTTAATTTAAATAAATATTCAAAAAATTATTTAAATCACTTATTTAATACTAATGAAATTCTAGCCTCAATGTTATTGACGCTAAATAATATTAATTTTTATCAAGAATTAATGGCCTCGATCAGAAAAAATATCAATGAAGGCACTTTTGATCAATTTCACGATAAATACATTGATAAGTTGTAGAAGGTTTAAAGATTTGGTTAAAATTGTCATTTGAAAAAAAATAATAATTCTGTATATAACAACTATTCAATTTGAATAATTTGGGGGCCCTTAGCTCAGTTGGTAGAGCAATTCCCTTTTAAGGAATGGGTCGATGGTTCGAGTCCATCAGGGCTCACCACTAATTCATTTAACTTATATTAATTGGTGGATAATCTAAAATAACTTCATTCATCCATTCATTGAGTTGCTTTATTCTTGTGTCTGATGAGGGGTGAGTACTCATAAATTGAGGTGGCTCTTTACCTTTATTAAATTCTTTCATTCTTTCCCAAATTTTAACTGTCTCTCTAATATCGTAACCAGATAAAGATGAAAAAATCATACCTAAATAATCAGCTTCGCTTTCTTGTTTTCTATTGAATGGATTCATTATTCCTAACTGAGCCAACATACCCACAGTATCCATTCCTGTTGTTCTATTAATATCAGATAGTACACCACCACTCGCTATATCAATTATTCGTGCTCCTGTATTTAGTAACACCCCTCGACTTGCTCTTTCCACAGAATGTTTGGCAACGGCATGAGCTACCTCATGACCCATAACTGCAGCCAAACCATTTGTATTTTTAGTAACATCAAGAATACCAGTATAAACTGCTATTTTACCGCCTGGCATACACCAAGCATTTCTAACTTTTTTATTATCAATTAAAATGTATTCCCAATTAAAATTTGCTGTTGGATCTTTCAAATTAGATCTAAAAAAATATTCACTAATCGAATCTTCCATTTTTTTACCAATTTCTTTTATTTCATTTAATGTTTTTAAATCATCACTCATTTTTTCTTTTTCTTTAACTTTTTCATAAATTTGAGCTGCCTGTGCATTTAATTTAGCCTCAGGTATAATTTTTAATTGTTTTCGATCAGTTATTGGAGCAGAGGAACAAGAGTGCAAAAGTATACTTCCACATCCACAACCCATATATGTCAAAAATTTTCTTCTATCCATATCTACCTAAAATTGATAATAATATTTTAACATGAATCTTAATAACAAAATTTTAATTGTATTATTTATCATTGCAATTGTTTTTGTTGTATACGCTAGTTATAATTAATTTTAAATATGGCAAAAAAGGGCACAAAAAAATCTTTTTCATTAACATTAAGAAATTATTTTATTGCAGGTGTTGTTGTTTTAATACCAATTGGTTTTACACTCTATTTAACTAAAATTTTAATAGGTATTTCATCGAATTTAATTCCTAAAAATATTAATCCAAATAGTTATTTGCCATTTAATATTCCTGGAGTTGAAATTATTATTTCAATATTATTAATAACCATTGTCGGTGGACTTTCATTATCATTTTTCGGAAGAAGAATTCTTAAGTTGATAGATGATTTATTCAAAAGAATTCCATTTTTAAGAACAGTTTATTCAGCAATTGTTCAAATGACTGAAACTTTTTCAAAAAAAGATGATGGAAAAAAAAGTGTTGTATTAATTGAATATCCAAGAAAAGGAGTTTGGGCTGTTGGTTTTGCTACAAAAGAAAATAAAGGCGAGATGGCACAAAAAACTGGTAAGAACTTAATTAACGTATTTGTGCCAACAACCCCAAATCCAACAAGTGGTTTCTTATTAATGTTTCCGATAGAAGACGTCATATATTTAAATATGTCTTTTGAGGAAGCATCTAAATTCATAGTTTCAGCAGGCACTTCTACTAAAAAATCTTAAGCAATATCATTAATTATATCTGCTCTATCGTATAATTTAATCAAAGGTTTAAATTTTCTTATATCTTCACCTGAATTTTCTATTCTTCTCATTTCTTTTTCAGCAAGTAGAAAAAGGTCTGCGTTTTGAACAGGATCAGCTAACTTGAAATTTTTAATTCCACTTTGTTTAAAACCTAAAATATCACCAAAACCTCTTAATTTCATATCTTCTTCAGAAATTAAAAAGCCATCATTTGTATTCTTCAAAATCTTAATTCTTTTTTTTGCATTATCACTCAAGTTTGATTTAAACATTAATATACAAGTAGAGTCTTTATTACCACGTCCCACTCTACCTCTCAATTGATGAAGTTGAGATAGACCAAATTTGTTAGCATTTTCAATTATAATCGTATTTGCATTTGGAAAATCTATACCAACCTCAATAATTGTTGTAGAAACTAAAATCTTAAATTTATTATTTAAAAAATTTTTTAGTATTTCATTTTTTTCATCAACATCAGTTTTTCCATGAAGTAAACATACTTGACTCGGAAACTTGCTTTCCAAATATTCGTACTTTTTTACAGCCGATGAATGATCTAATTTTTTAGACTCTTCAATTAATGGACAAACCCAAAAAATTTGATTCCCCATCTTAATTTCTTTTTTTATAAATTTTAAAACATCATCAATTTTAATCTCTAATTTACTATACGTTTTAATTGGTTTTCTATTTTTAGGTTTTTCTCTAATTATTGAAATATCCATATCACCATAAATTGTCATTGTTAGAGTTCTTGGTATAGGTGTTGCTGTCATTAATAATACGTCACAATTAGATCCTCCTTTGTCTGACAATTTTTTTCTTTGACTCACTCCAAACTTATGTTGTTCATCTATAATTATTAATCCTAATTTTTTAAAAATTACTTTTTTTTGAAATATTGCGTGTGTTCCAAAGATAATATCAATTTTATTATTCTCTAATTGTTTATGAATTTCTTTTTTAAATTTATATTCAGATTTTCCAGAAATAAGATCTATATTTATATTTTTAGGAAAAATTTTTTTTGCAAGTATAAAATGTTGTTTTGCTAAAATTTCTGTAGGGGCCATAAAAGCAACCTGGAAACCAGAATTTATGCTATTTATTGCTGCCAAAAGAGACACTATTGTTTTTCCACTACCAACGTCTCCCTGTAAAAGTCTAAACATTTTAGTTGATGAACTTAAGTCGTTGTTTATTTCGTTAAGCGATTTTTTTTGATCACTTGTAAGAGAAAAATCTAATTTATCTATTAAAGAATTTTGTTTATCTAAATTAATAATTTTATTTTTTTTTTTTATTTTTCTTATTTTTTTCCTAATTTCAGAATTAACAAGAAATGTTGAAAATATTTCATCATAGGCAAGTCTTTGATAAAAATTTGATTTATAATTTCCAATATTTTCAGGTTTGTGTAGTTCTTTAATTGAGTTATTCCAACTTATATTTTTAAATTTAGATAAAATACTTTTAGAGTGCCATTCATTTAAAACTGGTAAATTATTTAGTATTTGATTTAAGATTTTATTATATGTTTTATCAGTAATACCTTCGGTTAATGAATATCTATTATGAGTTTGTTTGATTAAAGAAGAGTCCTCAGAAACATATTTCGGATTTGTAATTTGGTATTTATTCCTAAAATAACCTATTTTACCACTAACAGTAATTTCTTTTCCCAAAGGCAGGATTTTTTTAATATAACCTTCATAGCTATTGAAAAAAATACAATCTACTTCACCAGTTTCATCACTACATAAAACTCTATTTGGTAACTTCCTTATTCTTGGAAAGTTATACTTTTGTGGAACTATAGTTACTGTTTGTATTTCACCAATTTTTAAATCTTTTATTTTTGACGACAAGCTTCTATCTGTATAAGATTTTGGAAGCTTCCATAGTAAATCAAATAGATTATTAATATTTTTCTTCTTTAATAAATATTTTGTTTTAGCACCAACACCCTTTAAAGAACTTAAATCTGACAATAAATATTCATAATTTGTTTTATTATTCATTAACAACTAATATATTCTAATTATTATGATCAACATAGATGAATTAAAAAAAAAAATTATTTATCGATCTAATTATAGAGGCACAAAAGAAATGGATAATCTTTTGAGTGCGTTTACAAAAAAATATATAAATAATTTAAATGAAAATGATCTTCTTGATTTAGAAAAACTACTGAATATCGATGACACTAATTTGTATAATTTTTACAATGGTTTTAACACCGATTTTGAATTTGAAAATAACAATATCAATTTGTTGTATAAAAACTTTGATTATACAAAAAAATAATGGCGGAGAGACTGGGATTCGAACCCAGGAAAGAGTTGCCCCTTTGCCGGTTTTCAAGACCGGTGCTTTCAACCGCTCAGCCATCTCTCCGTGAGCAAGGTTTTATAATTATAATTATTTAATTCAACCATAAAATAGTCTAATAAACTTATTAATTACAGGTACCATAATTTCCTATTAATAAAGAATTTAACAAAGGCTTATTACTTGCTGGTTTTGGATCTTTTTGGTGGGGATTTTTTGGTGTAATTTATTTTAAATATATTGCTTATATTGGACATATAGAATTAGTAGTTCACAGATGTTTATGGACAGCCTTTACGTTAATTCTTACCACTTTTTTTTTTTCTAAATGGAGTATTTTTTTTAAAATTTTAAAAAATAAATCAAATTTATTTTATTTATCTGTTTCTGGTTTTTTAATTTTTATTAATTGGGGTGTATGGATATATGCTATAGCTACAAATAGGATTATAGATGCAAGTTTTGGATATTTTATAATGCCTATTCTAAGTGTTATGCTTGGTTATCTCTTTTTTGGAGAGAAACTTAATAAAAAAAGAATTTTTTCAATTCTATTAGTAATTTTATCAATTCTATATTTAATAATAGCAAGTATCAAATCATTACCATGGGTCGGTTTGATTGTTGCTTTAAGTTGGGGTTTTTACAATCTAGTTAGAAAAAAAATTAACGTTGATACAGATATAGGTCTTTTGATAGAGAGTTTATTTATATTACCATTTGCACTGTTAGCTTTTTTTTTGATAGCTAGCAAAGGATATAATGATTTCCAATTATCAGATCCACCGATGATGTTGTTTATTTACCTTGCTGGACCTATGACCGTCATACCTTTATTTTTATATGTTAGGGGAGTTGAACTCTGTGGTTTAGGACCAACTGGCATGATATTTTATATAACTCCCACTTTTCAGTTTTTACTAGGGTATTTTTATTACAACGAGCCTTTTTCAATAACAAAATTAGTTAGTTTTATTTTTATTTGGATTGCTGTAATTATATATTTGAAAGATTTGCATGAAACTAATTAATTTTTTTTTATTTTTTATTTTTATTTCTATTAATTTTTCATCTGCTGATATCAACAAAGAATTTGAAAATTGGAAATTAAATTTTAAAAAAATAGCTTTAGAAAATAATATTTCAGAAAAAACGTTTGATAGAGTTATGTCCGATACTAAATTTTTATCAGATGTAATAAAATATGATAGATATCAACCTGAATTTTATGAGGATACTAAAACTTATATTTCAAAAAGAACATCTTCAAAAAAAGTCTCTTTAGGAAAAAAATTCTATGAAAAAAATTCAACTTTAATAAATACTGTTGAAAACGAATTTAATATAGATAGAGAGCTACTATTAGCTCTAATGGGAATAGAAACTAATTTTGGAACGTATGTTGGTAAAATGGATATTTTATCCTCTTTGGCAACTTTAAGTTTTGATAAAAGAAGATCAGAATTTTTTACAAATGAATTATTAATACTTTTGCGATTAATAGAAAATGAACAAATAGATTATAAAACCTTATATGGATCTTGGGCAGGTGCTTTTGGTTTTTTTCAATTTATGCCTTCAACAATGAAAAATTACGCAATTGATCATGATGGAAATGGATATATTGATTTAAAAAATAATAATGATGCTTATGCTTCTGCATCAAACTATTTAAATCAAATAGGTTGGAAAAGTGAGAATCCTTGTTTTTATAGAATTGATTTGTCAGAGAATATACCCAGTAAATATTTAAACATTTCTGCAAAAAAACTTCATGATAAAAAAAAATTAAAATATTTTAGAAAATTTATAAAAAATAATGATCAAATAGATAACAAGTATAACTCTTTGAAGGTAGCAATTATAACTCCAGATAAAGATATCATACCTGATGCTGAAACTTTAAATCCAGCTTATATCGTATTTGATAACTATGAGATAATATTAAAATGGAATAGATCATTGCGATTTGCTTTGGCCGTTTGTACATTAAAAGATAAATTTAAAAATGAACTTTAAAAAACTCATATTAATTATTTCTATACTTTTTTTATCTGCATGTAATCAATTTGATCAAAATAATAAAAACCTAGTTTATATTAGTGATCAAAAGTATAGAAATACTGGATTTGCTTTAATTTATGATGATGAATTAAAAAAAGAAAAGAAAATATCTAAAAAAATTGATAATAGATCTCTTTTAATTTTTCATAATAAAATTAAAAAAAATTCATTTGTTAAAATTACCAATCCTGTTAATGACAAGTCAATTATAGCAGAAGTAATCTCTAATAATGTTAAATTCCCATCTTTTTACAACTCTGTAATTACGCAACGAATTGCTCAGGAGTTATCACTTGACCCTAAAGAACCTTATATTGATCTTTTTTTAATATCAAAAAGCTCAACATTTGTTGCTAAAAAAGCAAAGACTTTTGATGAAGAGAAAAATGTAGCCGAAAAAGCTCCTGTTGACGGAATTACCATAGATAATCTGGGAAAAGAAAAAAATAAAGAAGTCAAAGTAAAAAAACATAAATTTTTATATTCAATAAAGATTGCAGATTTTTATTACAGAGACTCAGCAGAAAATATGGTTGATAGAATAAAAGATGAGACAAATATAAAAAAATCTATAATTAAGAAATTATCTAAAACTAAATATAGGGTATTATTGGGTCCATTTAATGATATAAAAAAACTAGAAAAATCATTTAATGAAATAAAAGTATTAAATTTTGAAAATATAGAGATATTAAAAGATGTTTAGAATATTATTAATTGTAATTTTTTTTAGTTTTTCATTAGTAAATGATACAAAAGCTAATTTTGATGTAAAGGCAAGAACCGCAATTCTGCAAGATTATTATTCTGGTGAAATTCTCTATGAAAAAGAAGCAGATATTTCAATTTATCCAGCATCTATGACAAAAATTATGACAGCTATTATTGCTTTTGATTTAATAAAATCAGGAGATCTTAAATTGGATGAAAAATTCATAATATCGGAGAAAGCATGGAGACTTTCCACGTCCGGTTATTCGTCAATGTTTATAATGGTAGGTGATGAAGTCTCTGTTGAGGATTTATTAAGAGGTATAATTGTAGCCTCAGGTAATGATGCATGTATTGCGTTAGCTGAAGGTATTGCAGGTACAGAGGAAGAATTTGCTATTTTAATGACAGCTAAAGCTAAAGAATTAAGTATGGATAATACAAATTTTTCTAATTCATCAGGTATAAATGATCCTGATAACTATTCTACAGTTAGAGATATTTTAAAAATGTCACGATATTTAATTAGGGAACATCCTGAGTTTTATAAAATGTTTGCTGAAAAAGAATTTACTTGGGACAGAACAGGGGGAGATCCAATTACTCAAGGTAATAGAAATCCTTTACTTTATAAAAATCTAGGAGCTGATGGTATAAAAACTGGTTATTTAGCTGTAGAAAAATATTCTTTAGCATCCTCAATTGATAGAAATGGTAGAAGATTGATTGCTGTTGGGAGTGGTTTTAATAGTAAAAATGCAAGATCAAAGGAAAGTATAAAATTACTCACATACGGTTTAACAAATTATGATCTTGTTGAAATAGCTAAAGCCAATAAACCTTTACACAATATTGATGTATGGCTAGGAAAAGAAAATAGTGTGGAAGCTTATACAGCAGAAGATATTTACAAAACAATTAAAAAAGCAAAAAAAAGACTTTTAAAAGTAACTGTTAAGTATAATGGTCCCGTTGAAGCACCAATTAAAAAAGATCAAAAATTGGCAACTTTAAGAGTAGTGTATGATCAAGAATTAGTAGGAGAGTATGATTTACTTTCATCGAGAGAAATTAAAAAAGTTAATTTTTTAAGTAGACTGATTAAATCAATCAATTATTTAATCTGGGGTGATGTCTAAAAAACCAATTGTTGTCTTTGAGGGAATTGAGGGCAGTGGTAAAAGCCACCACATTAATAAAGTATCCCAATATTTGGATAAAAAAAAAATTAAGTATATTAAGATAAGAGAACCAGGTGGAAGCCTTAACTCAGAAAAAATAAGAAGATTAATTTTAAACAAAAAATCTACTTTTAATGTAAATACTGATTTACTTTTATACATGGCTGCACGTAGTGAAAATATAAATCTAATTAAGAAATCTTATAAAAAAAAAATTATTTTAATTGATAGATTTGTTGATTCAACTATTGCATATCAGCATTACGGTATGGGCGTTGATTTAAAAATTATAAATATAATAAATAGATTTTTATTAAAAAATATTAAAGTAAACTTTACTTTTCTTAATGTTGTAAATAAAAAAAATCTATTTCAAAGATTAAAAAAAAGAAAATCTTTAAATAGATATGATCAGTTTGATATAAATTTTTATAATAAAGTTCAGAGAGGTTTTTTAAAAATATCTAAATTGAATAAAAAATCATACAAAATAATTGATTCAAATTTAGATATAAAAAAAAATGAAGATTTAATTATAAATAAATTCAAAAAATTAATTAAATGAATTTAAATCCTTCAATTCAAATAAATTTATTTGAGCACAAAGAAATTTTTAATCAATTATGTAAATTATCTAAAAAAGATACTTTCCCTAATAAAATTCTTTTGTCTGGTGAAAAAGGTATTGGAAAATCAACATTAGCATATCATTTAATTAATTTTGTATTGTCAGAAAATGAAGAATATCCTTATGATTATCAAAATAAAAAAATTAATTCTGAAAATAAATCATTCAAACTTATACAAAATAAATCTAACCCAAATTTTTACCTAATTGATGTTAAAGAAGATAAGAAAAATATTGATATTAATCAAATTAGGGAATTGATAATAAATTTAAACAAATCTTCATTTAATAAAAAAAAAAGATTTGTTTTAATTGATAATATTGAATTATTAAACTTAAATTCAATTAACGCTTTGTTAAAAATTTTAGAGGAGCCTAATGAAAATATAAATTTTATTTTAATTAATAATAATAAAAGAGTACTGCCAACTCTTAAATCACGATGTTTGAATTTTAAAGTTTTTTTAACTAAAGATCAGTCTATTAGAATTGTTAATCAATTACTTAACAATGAAATAAATACTATTATTAACAATAATTTATTTGATTATTACATTACTCCTGGAAAATTATTTAAATTAGTTAGGCTATCTGAGGAATATGACTTAGATCTTGTTAATTTCGATTTAAACACAACTTTAAAAACGATAATTAAAGATAAAATTTTTAAAAAAGATAAATCAATTATTGAAATCATTTATTCTTTTATTGAACTTTATTTTAGAAAGAATATATCTAGTCAAAATATTAGTTTAATTAAGTCATACCATTATTTTTTAAAAAAAATTAATAATACTAAAATTTATAATTTAGATGAGGAAACATTGTTTATGGAATTTGAGGATAAAATACTAAATGGATAAAACCTTTTATATTACTACACCTATATACTACCCATCAGCAAAGCCTCATATGGGTCATGCATACTCAAGTATAGTTGCAGATTTTTTAGCAAGATTTAAATTAATTGACGATTATCAGGTTCATTTTCTAACAGGTACAGACGAACATGGTTTGAAAATTCAAAGATCTGCTGAAAAAGCAGGGAAGGAGCCACAAATATTTTGTGATCAAATTAGTCAGACATTTAGAGATCTTTCAAATACTTTGAACTTATCAAATACAGATTTTATTAGAACTACAGAAACTAGACATAAAAATACAGTTCAACAACTTTGGAAAGAACTTGAGAAAAATGATGATATATATTTATCAAATTATTCTGGATGGTATTCAGTATCAGATGAAGCCTTTTATAGCGAAGATGAAATTGAGGAAGTGGATGGAAAAAAAGTTGCTATATCATCAAAATCTATAGTCGAATGGATTGAAGAAGAATCCTATTTTTTTAGACTTTCAAAGTGGGAAAGACCGTTATTAGATTATTATGAAGCTAATCCAGATTTCATTTCACCACAATCTAGAAAAAATGAAGTTATTAGTTTTGTAAAAAGCGGTCTTAAAGATCTTTCAGTAAGTCGAAAAAGTTTTTCATGGGGTATTCCAGTACCAAATAATAATAACCATGTGATATATGTTTGGCTCGATGCTTTAACAAATTATTTAAGTGCATTAAACTATCCTAATACAAATGATGATTTGTTTAAAAAATTTTGGCCAGCCTCAATACATTTAATTGGCAAAGATATACTCAGATTTCATGCTGTTTATTGGCCTGCTTTTTTATTAGCAGCAAAAATTGATTTACCAAAGAGAGTTTACGGCCATGGATGGATATTATCAGGGGAAGAAAAAATGTCCAAATCTAAAGGTAATATTCTTGATCCACTTGAAATAATTAAAGAGTATGGTCTAGATCCTTTAAGATACTATTTAATTAAAGAAGTTTCATTTGGCAATGATGGTAATATATCCCAAGAAAGACTAGAGGATTGTATTAATAGTGATCTAGCTAATAATTATGGAAATTTATGTCAGCGTGTAACTGCTTTTGCAATAAAAAATTGTGATGGAAAAATTCCATTAGAAGTTAAATTACATGATGAGGATTTATTAATACTAAATAAGTATAAAGATAATTTAGATAATATTAGGTCAAAGATTGACAATCAAAATATTAATTTTTATATCGATTATATTATAAATTCACTTTTTGAAGCAAACAAATATTTTAATGATCAGGAGCCATGGAACAAGAAAGATGATATAGTTAGATTAAATGCTATTGTTTATACTACATTGGAAATTGTTAGAAAAATAAGTATTTTGTTATATCCAATTATTCCTGAATCCTCCTTAAAGGCATTAAAGATATTCGATATTGAAGAAAAAGATATAAAATTAGATACATTATCTAATAATGATTATTTAAAAAAAGGAAATAATATAAACAAAATAGAAATTCTTTTTAAAAAAATAGAAAAAAACAATGATTGATTCACACTGCCATTTAGATCATGAACCATTATTAAGTGACTTATCTAACGTAATACAAAGATCAAAAGAAGTTGGTATAGAAAAATTATTAACTATCTCAACTTCATTTGAAAGTTTTTCTAGAGTAAAAGAATTAGTTAATAAAGATGAGATGATCTATGGTACTATTGGCATTCATCCTCACGAAAGCTCAACAAATATTATCACTTCAAAACAGATCATTGAAAGTCTAAATGAAAATTCTAAAATTATTGGAATTGGAGAAACTGGGTTAGATTTTTATTACAATAATAGCGATAAAGACAAACAGATAGCAAGTTTTAAAGAACATATAAATGCATGCATAAAAACCAATATCCCATTAATTGTTCATTCAAGAGATGCAGAAAAAGAGACTTTTGAGATTTTAAATGAATATAAAAATGAAAATCTTAAAATTTTGATGCATTGTTTTACTGGATCAAAAGAATTCTCACAAAAACTACTAAATTTAAATTCATTCTTTTCAGCAAGCGGTATCATTACTTTTAAAAACTCATTGGATTTGCAAAATACTTTTAAATCAATTCCAATGGAAAACATCTTAATTGAGACTGATAGTCCTTTTTTAGCACCCGTTCCTAAAAGAGGAAAAAAAAATGAACCATCATTCATTGATTTTACTGCTGCAAAATTAGCTGAAATTAAAAATTTATCCAAAGAAGATCTTATCAAAAAAACTACAGATAACTTTAATAAACTATTTTTTAATTGATATTAATGCAATTTATTATTTTAGGCTGTGGTAGTTCAATGGGTGTACCAAGACCAGATGGTTTTTTTGGAAACTGTGATCCTGAAAATAAAAAAAATTATAGAACAAGATGTTCAGCTTTAATAAAAACCACAAATGAAAATATCCTCATAGATACATCTCCTGATCTACGTCAACAACTTTTAAGACATAAAATAAAAAAAATTAATAAAGTGTTATATTCTCATATGCATGGCGATCAAACTCATGGAATAAATGATCTGAGATCTTTTTATATAAACAGCAGAAAACAGCTTAATGTTTACGCTGATAGATATACTTCTAAATACCTTAATTCTACATTTTCTTATATTTTTAAAAGTTATTCAAAAGAATATCCTGCAACTCTTAAACTCAATAAACTACCAAAAAAAATATTTACAAAAAATAATAATAAAAAGATTGGTATTCAATCAATTATGGTTGAACATGGTAAGGTTAAATCAAATTGCTTTATAATTGATAAAAAATTAGCGTACATAAGTGATGTAAGTAAAATTTATAACAAAGATCATAAGTATTTTAAAAATCTTAAATATTTAATCATTGATTGCTTGTGGTACAATTTTCATCCATCCCACTTTAATTTAGAGACTTCACTTGCTATAATTAAAAAATATAAACCTAAAAAAGCTATTCTTACAAACTTGTCACCAGTATTAGATTATAAGGTGCTCAAAAAAATGCTTCCTAGAAATATTATTCCAGCACATGATGGATTAACTATAAACTTATAAGATATTTTCTATAGCTTTAATTATTTTTTTTGACATTGGTTTTGTAATTGATGCAAAAGTATCTTCTATTTTGCCTTCTTTATTAATTAGAATTTTATGAAAATTCCATTTAGGGACAGCAGATTTTCCATGATTTTCTATTGCCCATTTAAAAATTTCATGTGAATTTTTGCCTTTTACCTCTGTAATAGTTGTAAGAGGAAAGTTAATATTAAAATTTACTTCACAAAACTCTTTTACATCTGCATCATTACTTTTTTCTTGATTAAATGAATTAGATGGAACACCAAGAACAATCAAACCTTTTTCTTTATATAAATCCCACAATTCCTGTAATTCATCATATTGTTTAGTAAACCCGCAGTAACTTGCTGTATTCACAACTAAAATAACTTTATTTTTGTAATCTTTAAAATTAATTGTTTCACCAGTTATACTCTCTATGCTGAAGTCATAAATTTTTTTTTCATAGTTTGCACTAGCTGAAGTTTTAAAAAAAAACATAATTATTGATAACAGAAATATTACTTTTCTCATTTACTCGGTTTATTGGGAGTAAGTAATATCAAAAAATAACCAAATAAAGTGGATAACAATGACCCAGTTAATACACCTATTTTTACACCATCCATATATTGCATGTTTTCAACAAAAGCTAAATTTCCAACAAATAAACTCATGGTGAATCCAATCCCAGTAAGTACTCCTACACCATAAAAATTATACCAACTTGTATCATTTGGCATTTGAGCCACCTTCAATTTTATAGATACGTAAGAAAATACAAAAACACCTAGTTGTTTACCAAGGAATAATCCTAGCACAATGCCTAAAGGAACCTTATTCAGTAATGACGCAAATGATAAACCTTCTAGAGATACACCAGCATTTGCAAATGCGAACAAAGGCATTATTCCAAAAGCAACATATGGACTAATTGCATGTTCAATTTTTATTAATAAAGAAAAATCTTTTTCTTTTTTTCTATGAGGAATTGTCATAGCTAACAAAACTCCTGCAATAGTAGCATGGATCCCTGAGTTATGAGTGAAATCCCAAAGTAAGAGACCGACAACTAAATAAGGTAGAAACTTTTTAATATTAAATTTGTTAATTAATAATAAAACAATAAAAGCCAACAACATTAGAGTTAAGTACTTAATACTCAAATCTCCAGAGTAGAATAGAGCAATAATTACTATGGCTCCTAAATCGTCAATTATAGCTAATGCAGTTAAGAATACTTTTAAAGACAAAGGAACTCTTTTACCTAATAAAGATAAAACTCCTAATGAAAAAGCTATATCGGTAGCTGATGGAATTGCCCACCCATTTAATGTTTCACTATCACCATAATTTATGAAAACATAAAATAATGCAGGAATTAACATTCCTCCTACAGCAGCTATTATTGGTAACAAAGCTTGCTTTATATTTGAAAGTTCTCCTTGTAAAAATTCTCTTTTAATTTCTAAAGTTACAAAAAAAAAGAAAATTGCCATTAAGGCATCATTGATCCAATGTAATACTGATAATTTTAATCCAAAATTATTTATACCTATAAATAAATATTTGTTTAGAGTGTCAAAATATAAATCTGCTAGTCCCGAATTGCTTATAAATAATGCAATTATTGCAGCAAACAGTAATACCAATCCACTTGCTGCTTCTAATTTAAAAAACCATCTAAAAGGCTTAGATATATAATTAATCATAAAAAATTAAATTAGGTCTATAATAAATAGTTTTATATCTTGCAATGTTTCAAAAAGGTTAAATAAAACAATTTCTAATCCAGGAAACACATTAATTAGTGGGGTTTTTAGCGTATCTAGCAAAATAATCAGTGCAACAATTGATATAATAAAAACCATCAAGTAAGAGAAAAATTTAGATCCTTTATTTTCATTTTCCAATTTTTTATCCTTGTTTTGAATTTCTTTTGAGGTTTTATTTTTTATTTTAGGTTCTATTATTTTTTCTTTCTGTAATTTTTTGCTAAATTCTAGATTTTTGTCATTTGTTTCAATAGCTGGTTCTATTTTGTTTTCAGAAATATTTTCATTTAATGTTGCTTTACTTTCATTTTTTGGTTTGTAAAACCAAATTTTTTCACATGATCCACATTGCAGCTCTCGTCCTTCTTGGGGTATTAACGAACTATCAATTTTGAATTGTTTCTTTTCGCATGGGCATGTAATAATCATGCTTTGTTATATACCAGATTTTAACCAAATTTCTTTTAATTTTGGCTTCTTTATACATTGAAATTATCAATAACTGCTGTATTAGTACTCGGATCGGAGTGTAGCGCAGCCTGGTAGCGCATCTGGTTTGGGACCAGAGGGTCGCAGGTTCGAATCCTGCCACTCCGACCATCATTTATGAAAAAAGCTATTATTTACATTCCAAATAAAAACCCAATGCAATCTGGATTGGCAAAAAATGACAAATGGATTTTAGAATTTAAAACAAAAGATCCAACAAAAAATCCTTTAATGGGCTGGGAGAGCTCATCCGATACATATACAGAGCTTAAATTAGAATTTTCTTCGAAGGAATTGGCTATTAATTATGCAAAAAAAAAAAAGATTGATTTTGAATTAATTGAACCACGAAAAAGAAAAACTGTAAAGAAATCTTATGCAGATAATTTTTTAAAATAAATAATGTTTAGATTTTTTACTCAAAAAAATTGGTACCTTTGGTCATGGTTAGGTTCAGCAATTATATTATCATCTCTTTGGATACAAGTTAAGATAGATGTAAAAATTAATGAATGGTTTGGTGAATTTTATGATATGATTCAAAAAGCTCTTGGAGCTCCTAACTCAATTACTATAGAAGAGTACTGGGCTAGTTTGTTGTCTTTCATAATGTTGGCAGCTATGTATGTTGGTGTAGCTGTAATAGTAAGTTTTTTTACTTCGCATTATTTGTTTAGATGGAGAACAGCTATGGTTGAGTGGTATCATAGTGTTTATGATAAAGCTCGAAAAATTGAAGGTGCAGCACAAAGAGTTCAAGAGGACACTATTAAGTTTTCTAGAATAATGGAGTCATTAGGAACCAGCCTAATTGAAGCTTTAATGATACTCGTTGAGTTTATGCCTATCTTATTTGGATTAAGCATAGGAATACCTATATTCTTTTTTGGTGATTGGGATTACGGTTTAATAGTTGGAGCTCTAATTTGGTCAGTTGGAGGAACTATATTTTTAATTTTACTTGGTTTAATTTTGAGATTAGTAGGTGTTGAATACGATCTACAAAAAAAAGAAGCAGCTTATAGGAAAATACTTGTAATTGCAGAAGATGACGGAACTATAAGACCAAAAACAATAGAGGAATTATTTGACGGAGTTAGAAGTATACATTTTTTAAGTTATATTAGATATTTGTATTTCAATATTGGAAGAATAGCCTATTTACAGGCTAATGTTTTGTCAGCGTACGTTTTTTTAGCTCCAGCAATAGTAGCAGGCGCAGTAACTCTTGGAGTTATGCAACAAATTATAAGAGCATTTGGTAGAGTAGAGGGGTCAATGCAATACATATTGAAAGCTTGGCCAACTATTATAGAACTCGCAAGTGTATATAAACGTTTAAGAGAATTTGAATCTAAAATAAATCAAGAAGATTTAATTGATGAAAAAGTTTAATGGCAATTGACAAAAAGTTTATTGATCAATTTATAAAGGTTACTTCAAAAGCAGCTTTATCATCATCATATTTAGTAGGAAAAAAAGATAAAATTGCAGCTGATAAAGCTGCAGTAGACTCAATGAGACTTGAATTAAATAAGATGGATATTAAAGGAAGAATTGTTATAGGCGAAGGTGAATTAGATGAAGCACCTATGCTTTATATTGGTGAAGAAGTTGGAAATAAAAAAGGTCCAGAATTAGATTTTGCTGTAGATCCTTTGGAAGGTACTAATTTTGTAGCTAATAATCTTCCTGGTGCACTAGCTGTTATTGCTGTTGCTGAAAAAAATAATTTATTTAATGCACCAGAAACATATATGGAAAAAATTTCTACAAAGGCAAAAGAAAAAAATGTTGTTGATTTGGACTATTCAGTTAAAAAAAATATTTTTAATTTAAGCGAGTACCTTAATAAAAAACCAGAGAATTTAACTGCATGCATATTAGACAGACCTAGACATAATAAAATTATTAATGAATTAAGTGATTTAAATGTAAATATTAAATTAATTACTGATGGTGATGTATGTGGAGCATTACTTGTTACAGATGAAAAATACAACGTAGATATATTTTTAGGAACTGGTGGAGGGCCTGAAGGCGTTATAGCAGCTACAGCTTTAGACGCTTTTGATTGTAGTTTTCAAGGTAGATTTTTGTTTAAAACCGATGAAGATAAAAAAAGGGCAAATAAAATGGGTATAAAAGATTTTTCAAAAAAATATGAACTCAATGAAATTATTTCTGGTGATTCTATTTTTTGTGCAACGGGAATTACTTCAGGAGATTTAGTTTCGGGTATAGAGATAAAAGGTAATCAATTTATTTCTGAAACACTAGTAACTCATAAGTCATCTGGTTTAAAAAAAGTAATAAAACTAGATCAAAATATTTTATGATAAGCTTGATTAATTATCTAAATTACAATAAAAAGCAGCTTCTGGTCCCTTCGTCTATCGGTTAGGACACGTGGTTTTCATCCTCGAAAGAGGGGTTCGATTCCCCTAGGGACCGCCATTTATGGCTTATTACGTATATTTAATAAAAACTATCAAACCTTATAAGTTAAAATCATACGTTGGTTATACAAACAATTTAACTAAAAGAGTAAAAAATCACAATTTAGGTAGAGGAGCTAAATCGACAAGAGGATATAAGTGGGTATTAATTTATAAAAGATATTTTAAAGACAAAATTAAAGCTATGTCTTATGAATATAAATTAAAAAACGATCGAAATAAAAGGTATAAAATATTAAACAAATGAAAATTGCAGTATTGCTACCTTACAAAGAAAATTTTTCATCAGAATATCCTGGATCTGTTTCTATTTTTTTAAAAAATATCATAAATTTAAGTAAATTTAAAAATTTTGTAAATATTTATGGCAATACAAAATTTAAAAATAAATTATCTAAAAATTACATAAATTTAAATTTCAAAAAAAAAATATTATTTAGTAATACAAATCAATATTTATCGAAATTTATAAAAAAAACATCAAATAAAAATATTAAAATTTTAGAGATTCATAATAGACCTAGGTATGTAAAATCTCTTTTAAAATATTATAAAAATATAGTTTTATATTATCATAATGATCCTATTACTCAAAAAGGTTCGGAAAAAGTGTCTGATAGAATGTACTTGGTTGAAAATTTAAAATTTATAATTTTTAATAGTAATTGGACTAAAAAAAGATTTTTATCTAACCTTAACTTACCACTTAAGTTAAAAAAAAAACTTTTAGTAATTCATCAGTCAACAAACAAAACAAAAGTAAAATTACCAAATAAGAAAAAAATTATTACTTTTATTGGTAAGCTAAATACATCTAAAGGCTATGATTTATTTGGTGACGCAATTAAAAAAATATTAATTAAATATCCAGATTGGAAAGCAATAGTAATTGGAGATGAAAAAAGAGAGAATTTAAATATCCAACAAAAAAATTATATTCTTTTAGGATTTAAAAAGCATGAATATATAATGAATTTTTTAAAAAAAGTTAATATTTGTGTTGTTCCATCTCGTTGGGAAGAACCTTTTGGTCGAATTGCGTTAGAAGCAAGTAGCAGGGGTTGTGCTTTAATAATTAGTAATAAAGGCGGACTTACAGAAGCTATAACAAACGGTATCGTAATTAAAAAACTTACTTCTGCAAGTCTATATAATGCTATTAAAAAAATAATCGAAAACCCTAGTTTAATGAAAAAATTACAAAGAGATTCATTAAAAAACTTTTCATTAACAAATAAAAATGCAGCTTTAAAAATTGATAATTATAGATCTCAAATATTTAAATTTTAATCTTATTTAATGCATTATTTTTGAATATATTTGCTTCTTTAATATACCTTCTTACCATTTGAGTTGTTTTGTGACCGGTCATAGCCATTATACTTCTTTCATCAGCACCAGACTCAGCTGCTACAGTTGCAAAACCTGATCGTAAGCTATGACCTGCAAAATTTTTATTTTCTATTCCCGCTAAATTTAAATACTCCTTCATTAACAAAACTACTGATTGGTCAGTTATTCTTTTTTCTGTTAATGTCGATCCTTTAGCAAACCTCCTAAATATAGGTCCAGATTTGATTTTAGAAATTTCTAGCCACTTTTTTAGATTAACTATTGGACAATATTTTTCATTGGAAAAGTGGGGAAGTCCTTTTATCATTCCTTCACCGAATTGATCTGTTTTTGATCTTCTAATGGTAATTTTAAGGCCCTCAGGAACAAATTCTAAATCCTCATAATCAATTGATGTAAGCTCGGTTCTTCTGAATCCACCTCCAAAGCCGATTAAAATCATTGTCTTGTCTCTTAATTTCTTAATTTCCTTAATTTTATGTTCATTTATTGCATTAATTATTAATTTTAAATGACTGATTAATATGGGTTTTTTGCCTTTTTGAATACTTCCTTTAACTCTTCTAATTCCCATCAAATTTTCAACTATGATTGGGTGTTTTGTATCTAAATAATGGCCTTTTAGTTTATGAACCATGCTAATTGATACTAGTCTTCTTCTTAATGTGCTTATTTTAGAATTTTTAGAGAGATGGGTTATGTATAATGAAACAATTTTTGGTTCAGTTGGTAAAGAATTTAAACCATGTTTTAAACAAAATGCTCCAAAGTCCTTAAAATCTGATTTATAAGCCCTTAAGGTATTATTTGCTTTCGAATTTTTTAGGTTATTTAAAGTAGCTTCATGAAGCAATTTTATATCTGTGGTTAGTTCATTCATATTATTACTATTGATAACAATTAATTATCATTAGTAATATATCAAGAGTTTTCTAATGTCAAATAAAATAATTACTCATTTTTTTGGGACAATTAATGATATTGCGAGGTCAATGATGATCAAATATAATTTATAGATGGGCATAGACGGAGTAATTGAACCGATATATTTCTTAATAACATCTTTTGGTTTTGCAATATTAAGCTTTATTAATTATAGAAAATCTGGAAAAACTCTTGAAACTATTTATCTTTCAATTTTAACTATTTTCTTTATAGTTTGCTTCATTATTTTAAATTTTTATTGATGAAAGGTACTAAATTTCAATTAAAAGTCTGGAATTACCTTAAAACTATACCAAAAGGTACTTTTAAAACCTATAAACAGGTAGCAATAGCTATAAAAAGCCCTAAATCAGCGCGTGCTGTGGCTAATGCATGTGGAAAAAACCCTTATGCCCCTAAAATACCCTGTCATAGGGTAATTCGGTCCGATGGAGGCCTTGGTGGATACTCGGGGAGAGGTGGAATTAAGACAAAACTGCGTTTATTGAGATCTGAAAAAGTTGATATTTAGTGCCTTATTTGGCCTATTTTATGGTCAAAAAAACAAGTAAAATCAACGTTTTTTTAATATTTAATCTTATTTTAACATGAATTGCAATGTTCACCCTTCAGTTGTACTATATATTAAGATATAACAAAATAAAGCACCTCTATGGCCGTTTAAAACATATATTCTATAACTGCATTGCTCTATTTTTCAATGATAGCAAGGCTTAATTTAGCTCAAAATTTCATAGATTTTTTAAAATTTTTTGATCCCCTACCCAATTAATAAAATTAGAATTTTAAATTTTATGTTTAGTTAGCTAATTAAATCATTGGTATTAAACACTTTTAAGCATTATGGTTTATTTTCCTTGCTAAGATTTATATTTTTGTATTTATCTACTTAAAATAATATTTATGAGTTGAATATATATATTAATTTATCTTTTTTATTAAATAATAAAAAATATAATTATTTTAATAGTTTAGCTATATATATTAAAGTAATAGATTATATATTAGTAACTATTTATTTACTATTAATTAGAACGAGTAAGCAAATATTCTCGTCTAGAAATATATAGACCACTGAGAACAATGCTAAATAAACCTAAATAAGTCCAGTTATCAGGCAATTCATGAAAGAAATAGTAACTAATTAGAATATTGGTAATTATCTCTGTATAGCCTAAAGGAGCTAATTTAGAGGCATCAGCATATTTGAGTGATAATATCAGGAAAAGATGCGCTACAGAGGCTATAAGGCCGATTAAAGCCATTAATATCCACTGATTTGAAGTAGGATTAACCCAAACTGACGGCATAAATAGGCTAATTATTATGGTTCCTATTAAACCAGATAGTAAAAGGGTTAAAAGAGGATTATCAGAGGTACTGAGCTTCCTCGTGATAATAAGATAAAACCCATAGCAAATTCCATTACCTAAGGCAGCCATGGTAGCTAAATTAAGTTCTATAAAGCCAGGTCTGATTACAATTAAAGTTCCAATAAACCCTAATGATACAGCAGTCCACCTCTTCACCCCTACTTTCTCATTTAAAAAAAATGGGGATAAGGCTGTAACACAAATTGGAGCAACAAAAGCTAAGGTTAAGGCTTTAGGAAGTGAAATTTCCGATATTGCATAAAAGAATAAATAAGTAGAAAAAACAAAAATTAATCCTCTAATTAATTGAAGGGCTGGTTTTTTCGTCCAAACTAATGAATGCCTATAAAAGATAAGCATTAGGGATAATGTAAAGACTACAGTAAAAAAATATCTTGCCCACGTTATCTGTAAAACGTCCATAGATGAGCTTAAATACTTTGCAAAAGCATCCATAACAGGAACAATCATCCATGCAGATGCATTTAAAATAATAGCCTTCATAAAAGAAGGATATATCTTAATAGAAGTATTTTAAAGCAAAGAATATGGTAATAGGAACAGTTATGAATGACATTATAGTTGAAACAACAATCATACTTGCAATACTATCAACTACCTCTTTTGATGAATATATCGACCCTACCAAGTAAGTTAAAACTGCACTTGGCATTGAGCACTGTATTAACAATACACCTGCTGCAAATCCAGATAGATTAAAATATTTAATCATAATAAATCCAATAATTGGACCAATTAATACACGTCCAATAGATGAAATAAATGCTGACTTAAATGAAAAAACTTGAAATCTTGTTAATGCAATTCCCAAAGACATTAATATTAAAAAAATTGCAGCATAGGTTAACATCATAGTCGTATTTACTAAAAATATTGGCACTTCTATTTCAAAAAATAAAAATAAAACAGATATGATAATTGCATAAACTGGAGGACTTCTTAATAATAAACTGAATTCAAATTTTTTACTCGCCAAAAAGACACCAAGTGTAAAATGAAAGAGTATAACCAAAGAAGAAATTGTTGCTGCAACTCCAAGACCTTGATTTCCATAAGCGAATAAACATAAGGGTAAACCCATATTACCTGTATTTGGCAAAATAAATGGTGGTAGCTCAGTAATTACGTCCTTATTTAAAAACTTTAAAAAAATTATACCAATTACACTAAATCCTGTTATGGCAATTAAAGAATACCAAAAGTATTCAATAAATATAGCAAAAGTAATTCCTGTAGTTGTTATTGAATAAAATACCATTGCAGGGCTCCCAATATTTCCTGCGAAATTTGTAATAAAATCTGTATCTAATTTTGGATTTTTTTTTCCAATAAAATATCCAATTGCAATAATAAAAAAAACAGGAAATAAAACTTCAAAAAGTTTTAAATAAATTTCCATTAACCAAGCAATCTAATTAATGTTGGTTTTTTTAAAATATATTTATTTTTTTTGAAAATAGACAAGCAATTATGAATATTAGTCTCAGTTGTTTTATGGGTGATAATAACTATTGTTGCCTTATTATTTTTCTTAACAGGTGTCTGTATTAGCCTTTTAACTGAAATTTTATATTTAGCTAAACGATTAGTTATTTGAGATAATACACCGGGCTTATCTTTTACCTCAAACCTTAAATATAATGAATTAACATAATTATTTACATTATATGATTTTAAAAATTTAAGCTTTGATACACTAACACCAAAAGGTTTCTTTATATTTCCTCGCAATATAGATAATAAATCAGAAAGTAATGATGATGAAGTAGGTCCTGGTCCAGCTCCTTCTCCTTGTAATACACTTTCTCCGACCGGTTTACCTTGAAGGATAACTGCATTCATTACACCGTTAACATTACCAATATAAGATTTTTTGCTAACTAAACATGGATGGACTGTTTCAAAAAGATGATTATTCTTTAACTCAGAAATACCTAATAGCTTTATTCTTAAATCCAATTGATTTGCAATTTCGATATCTTTTAATTCGATTTTTTCTATTCCTTCCATTAAACATTTATGTTTTGAAATTTTACTATTAAAAGCTAAAGCAGATAATATTCTTACTTTTGCAAATGCATCAAAACCATTTAAATCTAATTTAGGATTACCAGGTTCGGCATAGCCAAGCATCTGAGCTTTTTTTAAAACATTTAAAAAGTTTTCATTTGAATTTTCCATTTCAGATAAAATGTAATTTGAAGTACCGTTTAGAATTCCATATACTTTTGATATTTTGTTTGTTGCTAATCCTTCTTTAATTGATCTTAATATTGGAATACCTCCAGCAACTGATGCTTCAAATTCTAAATTTACTCTATTTTTTTCTGCAAGTTTTGCTAACTCATTACCATGTTTTGAGATTAAAGCTTTATTAGGTGTAATAACATGGATTTTATTTTTTAACGCATTTTCAACAACTTTTTTTGAAATACCGTCCGATAAACCTATAGCTTCAAACAATATATCAATATTATTCTTTTTAAAAATATCTAAAGGATTTTTATAAAATATTTTTTTATTAACTTTAAATTTTCTTTTTTTGTTAATATCTCTTGCAGATACAGCAACCACATTTATTTTTTTTCCTGTTTTAAGTTCAATATCTCTCTTTTTTGTGTTTAGTTCATTTAGTAAATAATTACCAATCTGACCAAGGCCCACTACTGCAATATTTATTAATTTACTCATTTATTTATATCTGGATATTTACTTTTTTTTATATAGTCATCTATATAAATTTGATATTCCTCTAATGTCATTGATGTTATATCGTCTGCTTTTTTTAATATCTCATTTAATTTTTTTTGATTAGATTTACTTTTAATAGAATTTTCTGTCCAGTATTTAGAATCTTTATTTAAAGAACAATTAGCTAATATTATAGAAAAAAAAATTATCAAAATTCTTCTCATTTCAATCCAGTCTTTTCAGAATAATTAAATTTAATATTTAAATTTTGTACTGCTTGACCTGCTCCACCCTTTATCAAATTATCAATAGCAGATAAAATGATTATTTTATTGCTATATTTAGATTTGCACACCGAAATATAACAATTGTTAGTATTTATTACCTCATTGGTGCTTAACAATGTGCCAGACTTTAATATTTTTACAAAACTTTCATTTTTATAAAAATTAATTAATGTTTTTAATACTCTTGTTTGTGAAATATTATTTTCTAAATCAACATATATAGTACTCAGAATGCCTCTAAACATTGGTGATAAGTGAGGAGTAAAACTAAATTGAAATTTTTTCTTAGTAAATTTTCTTAACATTTGATCTATTTCAGAATTGTGACGATGAAAACCAACTCCATATGCGCTTAAAGACTCATATAGATTTTTATCTTTATATTTTTTGTGAACTCCTCTACCAGAGCCTGAATATCCAGATTTTGAATCAATTATAATATTATTAAATTTAATTAAATTTTTCTTAAATAAAGGAAATAAAGGAAGTAATATTGATGTTGGATAACATCCTGGACATGAAATAATATTATATTTTTTAACCTCTTTTCTATTAATTTCAGGAAGTAAATAAATACTTTTTTTTATTAAATTAGTTGCTCGATGTTTTTGTTTATACCACTTTAAATAATCAGAAGCATTTTCTAATCTAAAATCTGCAGCAAGATCTATTAGAGTATGATTTTTGCTTAAATGTTTAGATATATCCTGTGCCTCCCCATTTGGAAGTGCTGTAAAAATAACATGAACGTCTTTTAATAATTTTTTATTAAATTTTAAAATTTTTGGTAATTTATATTTGGATAAAGATTTATCGTAAAATTTGACGTGTTTACCCACAGAAGTGTTTCCACAAAGATATTTAATATTAATATATTTGTGTTTAACTAATAATTTAATTAATTGAACACCAATATATCCGGTTGATCCAGCAACTAATGCGTTAAGCTTAGGCATTTTTTATTATAACAGTTAAAAATTAAAAAAAAATTATCTTTTAGAGAATTGAAAGCTTCTTCTAGCTTTTCTTCTGCCAGGTTTTTTTCTTTCAACAGCTCTTGAGTCTCTGGTAGTAAGTTTCTCTGTTTTTAAGGTGGATTTTAGATTTTCATCAAATAATACTAAAGCTTTTGAAATACCGTGAACCAAAGCCCCTGCTTGGCCTGTAGGTCCCCCTCCTTTTACATTGCATCTTACATCGTAATCTGTAGCCTGATTAATAATCTCAAAAGGTCTTTTAATTTGCATTTTATGTGTTTCATCTGCAAAATATTCATTGAACAATTTACCGTTTACGTAAATTTTACCAGAACCTTTTTTTAACCAAACTTTAGCTATTGATGTTTTTCTTCTTCCTGTTGCATATTTACTGTCTTTAAAATCTAATTTTAATTTTGGAGATTTTGTTGCTGATTGAGTGTTTTCCATCTTAGTTTCTAGCTATATTTTTACTGTTTAATTTATCTAACTCTATTACAGTCGGATTTTGTGCTGAATGCGGATGTTCATTTCCTGCATAAATTTTTAGTTTTGTTAATTGTTTTCTCCCTAATACTCCACCAGGTAACATTCTTTTAACTGCCATTTTTAAAGTTTCTCCTGGTTTTTTTTCATGAAGTTTCTCTGGTGTAGTTACTTTAATTCCGCCTGGGTGGCCAGTATGTCGATAATATTTTTTATCTTGAAATTTTTTTCCAGTAAATTTTGCTTGTTCGATATTTTTAACTACAACAAAATCGCCATCATCCATATGAGGTGTATATGTAGTTTTATTTTTTCCTCTTATGATATTTGATACAACTGTTGCTAGTCTTCCTACGACAGCATTTTTAGCATCAATTTCATACCATGATGATGATACCTGATCTTTTTTCACAAATTTTGTCATTGTGCGAGGATTAATACTATTAAATAATTCAAAGTCAATTTTATATTTAGCTTGCAAAATGGTGCTATTCTGCTAAAAATTAGTAGCCGATTTGATCCTATTGCGGGCTTACAACTGCTAAAATGGAGATTTCACGAAATTATCAAAAATCGGTAGGCATTTGAACTGTATTGTGCGCCTAACATAAAGTTGAAGCACTAAAAAAGGAGTAAAATGACTAAAAAAAGAAATAACCCAGAAACCATTGCTATACATGGTGGTGACTATAGAAGTGATCCAGCAACGAACGCTGTAGCTGTTCCAATTTATAGAACAACATCATACCAATTTAACAACACTGAGCATGCTGCTAACCTTTTCGCTCTTAAAGAATTTGGAAACATCTATACTCGTATAATGAATCCTACAAATGATGTCCTCGAAAAAAGAGTAGCCGCTCTTGAAGGTGGTCTATCATGTGTAACTGTTTCCTCAGGTCAAACTGCTTCAACGTTTGCAGTATTAAATGTAGCCCAAGCTGGTGATAATATAATAAGCTCAACTGACCTTTATGGTGGTACTGTATCTTTATTCACGCATACACTCAGTAAACTTGGTATAGAGATAAGATATGCAGACCCAAGTAATCCTGAAAATTTTGAGAAGTTAATAGACGATAAAACTAGGGCTTTTTATGGTGAAACTTTACCAAATCCATATTTAAGAGTTTTTCCAATAAAAGAAGTTTCTGATATTGGAAGAAAATATAATATACCGTTAATTATGGATAATACAGCTGCACCAGTAATATGTAAACCGATTGAGCACGGAGCTGCAGTAGTAATTCACTCACTTACTAAATACATAGGTGGTCATGGGACAGCTGTAGCGGGTAGTATAGTTGATAGCGGTAACTTTGATTGGACCGCAGATCCAAAAAGACAACCTCTATTTAATGAGCCAGATCCAAGTTATAATAATGTAGTTTGGGGAAAGGCTGTACCGGAACTAACTGGTGCAAATGTACCATTTGCAGTTAGAGCAAGAGTTTGTTTATTGAGAGACTTAGGATCAGCTCTGGCTCCAGATAATGCTTTTGCAATAATTCAAGGACTTGAAACAGTTGCTTTAAGAATGAGACAACATTGTGCTAACGCCGAGTATGTTGTTGATTTTCTTAAAAAACATAAAGAAGTTACAAAAGTTATTTATTCTACAGAGCATGATAAACCCATTGCCGATAGAGCTAAAAAATATCTTAAAGGTGGAAATGGACCAATGATTGGTATCGAACTTAAAGGTGGTATTGAAGCTGGTAAAAAATTTATCGAGTCTTTAAAAATGTTCTATCACGTAGCTAATATTGGTGATGCTAGAAGTTTAGCAATTCATCCAGCAAGTACAACTCATAGTCAATTAAATGAGAAAGAACTAGCTGCATCAGGTGTTACACAAAGTTATGTAAGACTTTGTATCGGTATTGAACACATCGATGATATTATTGAGGATCTTGATCAAGCATTGAATAAATCTTCAAAAGGTAATTTAAAAGCTGTAAGCTAATTTGAGTTTTAATGTCTACAAATAGGAACTAATAATTAGGCCCTTTATATTTTACAATATAAAGAAAATACAATGTTGAAAGTATTATTAAAATAGAATTTATCTGGTGTAGGGATGCATAAATCATTTTTACTCCAGATAAAATTGTAAGAACTCCCAAAACAATTTGAAACAATAAAGAAATTCCAATAATGAAAATTGGAATTCTTAAATTTATATTTCCATTTTTTAAAACAAAATAAAGTATGTAAAAATATATTATGATAATTAAATATGCTAAATTTCTATGAATAAATTGAACAAGTGATTGATCATCAAATACTGTAATTTTAAAAAAATCAGTAATCACACTATCATCAGGAAAGTATGAAGAACCCATTAATGGCCAAGTATTATAAATTTTTCCTGCATCCATCCCAGATACAAATGCTCCAATTATTAATTGTAAAAATAATAATAAAAGAAAAAATTTAATAGGGTTTAATTGAATGTTAATATGATTAATTTTTATATCAGTAAGATTTAAATATTTCCAAAAAACTATAGACAAAATGACAAAAGCTGTAACTAAGTGTAGTGATAATCTGTAATGACTAACATCAATTCTATCAATTAATCCACTTGATACCATGTACCATCCAATAAATCCTTGAAAGCACACTAAGAAAAAAATAATTGAATATTCTTTTAAAATCCAAAAACCATTTTTAATTGTAAAATAGATCATTGGAAAAAGAACAGTTAGACCAATTAATCTTCCCAATTGACGATGCGCCCATTCCCACCAAAAAATAATTTTAAATTCATTTAAAGTCATATCAAAATTTTGCTCTTTAAATTCAGGTATTATTTTATAGAGATCAAAATATTCTATCCATTTATCATTTGTTAAAGGTGGTAATGAGCCAATAAAAAGTTCCCAACTAGTAATAGATAGTCCAGAGTCAGTTAATCTAGTTAGACCCCCTACTAAAATAATAATCACGATCATCACTAATAAAGTGATCATCCATATTTTTAATTGCAAATTTAAAGAATAATTCTGACTGTACATGATTAAATAAATATAATAATTATTAATTAAACCAATAAATTAAATGTCGCCTAAAAACAAAAAAAAATTAGAAATAATAAGATCTAAATTGGATAAGTTAGATAATAAGTTATTATCTTTAATTAAATATAGAACAAATCTTGTAAAAGAAGTTTTAAAGCTTAAAGAATTTAAAAAAGAAATAGTAGATAAAAAGCGTATCAATTTTATACTTAAAAAAATTCACTCAAAATCTAAAAAACTAAAGATTGATCCTAAAATTACTAATCGTATATGGAAAAATATGATTTTGTCCTATATTGATTACGAAAAGAGAAACTTTAAAAAAAAATAATTACTTACTGTGTGGTGGAAGCTTTTTTTCCACAAACATTTCGTGTTTTCTAGTATCCGGATTATATTTTTTTGCTGAAAGTTTAACTTTGGCTTTCTCACCTCCAGCGGGTTTTTTTACATAATAGTAGTAAGGGCTATCTGGTTTAGCCTCTGGGACCATTCTTACTTTAACGTGCGTTTTTTTTGCCATTTTTTAATTCTTTTAATTTATTAGAAATTTTTAATAACTTATTTCTTAAATTTTCAGTCCTTATAGATTTATCTGCAATTTCGTCAAGCTTTAAAGAATCTTCATTATTTAATATTTTTTTTACACCCTTTATTGTCATACCTTGATCTTTAAGTAAAAATTTAACTTTTTTAAGAAGATTTATTGTTTTCTCATCATAATATCTTCTATTAGAATTTAATATCTTTGGTTTAATTTGTTTAAATTGAGTTTCCCAAAATCTAATGACATGTGTCGGTAAAGCTCCTTTATCATTTGATTTAAGATTTAATATTCTAGCTACTTCACCAATAGTTTTGTAAGCGCTATTTGATTTATCCATTATCCTTTAAATTAACAAATTCCTTAAATTCCTTTGATGGCTTAAACAATACGACATCTCTGCTTGAAATTACTTTTGTTTCTTTAGTTTTTGGGTTTCTTCCAATCCTAGATTTTTTTTGTCTAATAGAAAAAGTTCCAAATTTAGATAATTTTAATTTTTTTTCGTTTTTAATGTTAGTAACTATAGTTGATAAAAAATCCTCAATTAAATTTTCTGATATTTGTTTTGAAAAACCAAGCTGCATATAAACCAAATTAACTAAGTCTTTTTTAGTTAAATTAATTCTCATATTAAATATTTTGCTTAATCTTTTCTATCAAATTACCTTTTACAATTCTATGACAAACATCTAAAGAGTTTGAAAAACCAATATAGTCAGTTCCGCCATGACTTTTAACAACTGGAGAGTCTAAACCAATAAAAATTGCTCCATTATATAGTCTTGGATCTAGTCTTTTCTTAAATTTTGTTATGTTTGATATATTTAATAAAGATGAAATTTTACCTATTAATGTGCCTGTCATCGCTTTTTTTAATTCACTGGTTATAAAATTCGCAGTACCCTCTGCTGTTTTTAATGCAACATTTCCTGTAAAACCGTCAGAAACTATTACATTAACCTCTCCATCCATAAGATGATTTCCCTCAATGTAACCAGCAAAGTTATAATTATCTGATTTTTTTTCATTTAATAATTGATAAGTTTCTTTGATGGTCTCATTTCCTTTTAATTCTTCTGAACCGATATTTAATAATGCTACGTTTGGTTTATCATTCGGATAAAGCGAGGTATATAAAGAAGCTCCCATAATTGAAAAGTCTGATAAATTTTTAGAACTACATTCAATGTTGGCACCTAAATCCAATACAACACTCATACCCTTTTTATTTGGCCATAAAGCAGACAAAGCTGGTTTGTCTATATTTTCTATCATTTTTAAATTTAATTTCGATACAACTAACAATGCACCTGTGTTACCTGCTGATATAACTATATCTGCTTCTTTATCTTTAACACTTTGAATGGCAAGCCACATACTAGTGTCTTTCCCTCTTTTTGCACCCTCTAGAGGACTATCAGTACTTTCAATTTTTTTTTCTGTATGGATTAATTCAAAAAATTCTGCAGGTATTTTGCCTTTAATTAATGGATCTATTTTATTTTTGTCCCCAAATATTTTAAAAAAATTATTTTGATTTAAAGAATGATTTAAAATAATACCATCTATTATTTTTTTTGGTGAACCATCACCACCCATTGCATCTACTGCAATTTTAATCAAATCTGACATTTTAATAAATTATAATATACTATTCTTTTGGGTCTAAAACTTGTCTTCCCTTGTACATGCCAGTTTTCAGGTCTAAATGATGAGATAACCTATATTCACCTGATTTTTTATCCTCAACTATATTTTTAGTTGAAAACTTCATTGTTTGGGCTCTTCTCATTCCTGTTCTGGAAGGGGTTTGTTTTCTTTTAGGTACAGCCATAATTATGGGTTACTTACACTTTTTAAATAAGAATTCAAAGTTTTTTTTGATAAATTGGAGT
>CACAIU010000009.1 GCA_902532645.1 uncultured Pelagibacteraceae bacterium
ATTAAACAAAAATTCTGATGACTTTAATCTAAGTAGAGACTCACCAATAATGATTATTGGTTTTTTTGAATTAATAATTTCTTTAGATACGTCATGATTTCCTTCAATAATATTATTTAAAGTTTGCGTTTGACCATCTAAACTTTGATAAGGATAAGTTAAATCACCAGCATTATTTAGTGAAATAATTTTTGTATTATTGTTTAAGTAAGCTTTTCTAATTCTAGCATTTAAAATAGTTGCTTCATATCTTGGGTTTGCACCTACTATCAAAATTAAATCTGCTTCTTCAATGCCATTTATAGAAGAATTAAATAAATAATTTTCTCTTTTTGAAGTATTTATAAATCTGTTATCAGATCTTGAGTCGTAATTTTTAGTATCAATTGTTCGATCAAAAAATTCTTTAAAAATATAACTAGTCTCCATATTAGTTAAATCACCAACAAAACCACATATTTTTTCTTTTGATGTGTTTTCAAATTTAGATTTAATTATTTTATAAACTTCATTCCATGAGGCCTTTTCAAACTTACCGTTATATTTGATAAATGGAGTATCTAATCTTTGATGTAGAAGACCATCACAAGCATATCTTGTTTTGTCTGAGATCCATTCCTCATTAATATCTTCATTAATAATTGGAAGTACTCTTTTGACTTCCCAATCATATGTATCTACTCTTACATTTGATCCAATTGCATCCATTACATCAATTGTTTCAGTTTTCTTTAGTTCCCATGGTCTAGCTTCAAATACATAAGGTTTTGATGTTAAGGCTCCTACTGGACATAAATCTACAACGTTTGCAGATAATTCAGATTGCATTGATTGCTCTAGGTAAGTTGTAATTTGCATATCTTCACCTCTTCCAATAGCACCAAGTTCTGGAACCCCCGCAACTTCCGTTGCAAATCTTACACATCTCGTGCAATGAATACATCTTGTCATTTGAGTTTTTATCAATGGTCCCATATTTTTTTCAGGAACTGCTCTTTTGTTTTCTTTAAATCTTGATTTGTCTACTCCATAGTACATTGATTGATCTTGAAGATCACATTCACCTCCTTGATCACATACTGGACAATCTAAGGGATGGTTAGCTAACAAAAATTCCATTACTCCCTTACGAGCCTTTTCAACAAGAGCAGTATTTGTTTTAATATTCATACCCTCAGCTGCTGGCATAGCACATGAAGCAATTGGTTTAGGAGATTTTTCCATTTCAACTAAACACATTCTACAATTACCTGCTATCGATAATTTTTCATGGTAACAAAATCTTGGAATTTCTACTCCAGCTTTTTCGCAAGCTTGAAGAACAGTTAAACCCTCTTCAACTTCAACTTCGATTTCATTTACTTTTAATTTAAGCATTTTTTTTATCCAATAAATGTTGATCTACCAAATATGGAATATTGTTTTTCTTTTGAACAATAGGATCCAAATTGTTTCTTTTCTCAATTTCTTTTTTAAAGTGTCTAAGCAATCCTTGAACTGGCCATGATGAACCTTCTCCAAAAGCACAAATAGTATGTCCTGCAATTTGATTTGTAACATCGCCTAACATATCTACTTCATCCTTCGTTGCATCACCATTTGCCATTCTCTCAAGCATTCTCCACATCCAACCAGAACCTTCTCTACAAGGTGTGCATTGACCACAACTCTCATGTTTGTAAAATCTTGCAATCCTTGCCATACATTTAATTATGTCCTGATCTTTGTTAATAACCACAATACCAGCTGTACCAAGTCCACTTTTTTCTTCTATACAAGCATCAAAGTCCATTTTTAAAGTTTCACATCTTTCTTTCGGTATTAGTGGCATTGAAGAACCTCCAGGTATTACAGCCTGCAAATTTTCCCATCCACCAATTACACCACCAGCATGAACCTCTATTAATTCTTTTAAAGGAATACTCATTTCTTCTTCAACATTACAAGGATTGTTTACATTTCCAGAAATACAAAAAATTTTGGTTCCAGTATTTTTTTCTCTTCCTAAAGAAGCAAACCATTTAGCTCCTCTTCTTAAAATGGTTGGAACCACTGCAATTGTTTCAACGTTATTTATTATTGTAGGACATCCGTATAGGCCAATCAAAGCTGGGAAAGGTGGTTTTAATCTAGGTTGACCTTTTTTACCTTCTAAACTTTCAAGTAGTGCAGTCTCCTCACCACAAATATATGCACCAGCTCCGTAATGAATATAAATATCTAAATCCCATCCTGTACCAGCTGCATTTTTACCTAACAATTTTTTTTTTTCATAAGCTTCATCTATTGCTGCTTGAAGTTTTTGACCATCAACAAAATATTCTCCTCTTATGTAAATATAACAAACATGTGCTTGCACTGCATAAGATGCTATTAAACAACCTTCTATTAATTTGTGAGGTTCAAATCTTAAAATGTCTCTATCTTTGCAAGTTCCTGGTTCAGACTCGTCGCCGTTAATAACTAAGTAATGTGGTCTAGATCCAACTTCTTTTGGCGCAAATGACCATTTTAAACCAGTAGGAAATCCTGCACCACCTCGACCTCTTAGTTGAGATTCTTTAATTTCATTAATTATCCAGTCTCTTCCTTTGTCAGTAATTTCTTTTGTATTTACCCAATCACCTCTCTCTTGTGATGAAGATACATCTGAGCCTTTGTCATTATATAAATTCTGAAAAATTCTATCTTGATCTTTAAGCATTTTTTAAATCCATTAAGGTTTTCCTGTTATTTTCTGGTTCATTATTTACTCTTCCTCTATACGAACCAGGTTTTGGAGTTTCTCCATTTAAAATTTTATCTAAAATATCTAAAGTTTTTTGTTTGTCTAAATCTTCATAATAATCATCATTAATTTGCATCATTGGAGCATTGACACATGCTCCTAAACATTCAACTTCCATCCAAGAACAGCTTTTATCATTAGATAATTCACACTCATTTTCAGAAATTTTTTCCTTACAGGCCTCAACTAATTGATTTGCACCTCTTATCATGCAGGGTGTTGTTGTGCATACTTGAACAAAGTATTTGCCTACAGGTGCTAAATTATACATTGTATAAAAAGTAGCTACCTCATAAACTTTAATATAAGGCATATCTAAAAACTTAGCGATGTATTTCATTGCAGCTAATGGTATCCAATTATTATTTTGTTTTTGAGCAATATATAGCAAAGCCATTACAGCACTTTGCTGTTTACCTTCAGGATATTTTGCAACAATAACATTTGCTGCTTCTAATGATGAAGCATTAAATTCAAAACTTTCTGGCTGATCTTTAGCAGGCCTTCTTAAACTCATCTGTCTACCTCACCAAAAACAATATCTAAAGAACCTAATACCGCAGGAACATCTGCTAACATATGACCTTTGATTAGATAATCCATTGATTGTAAATGTGAAAATCCTGGTGCTCTTATTTTACATTTATAAGGTTTACTTGATCCATCAGATATTAAGTAAACACCAAATTCTCCTTTTGGTGCCTCTACAGCTGTATAAATTTCATCTTTTGGAACTCTATATCCCTCTGTGAAAAGTTTAAAATGATGTATTAAAGCCTCCATTGATTGTTTGATTTCTGCCTTAGGTGGAGGGCTAATCTTGCCATCTAATGATTTTATTGGACCCTTTTCCATTTTAGCTAGACATTGTTTAATAATTGAAACACTTTCTTTCATTTCTTCAATTCTGCATAAATATCTGTCATAACAATCTCCATTTTTTCCAACTGGAATTTTAAAGTCTAAACTTTCATAGCAATCATAAGGCTGAGATTTTCTTAAGTCCCAAGGAACACCAGATCCTCTAATCATAACTCCTGAAAAAGAATAATCTAAGGCATCTTCTTTTGTGACTACTCCTATATCGACATTTCTTTGTTTAAAAATTCTATTATCAGTTAACAAACTTTCTAAATCGTTAATTATTTTCGGAAACGTTTCACAAAATTTTCCAATATCTTCTTCTAAACCTTTTGGCAAATCTTGATGAACACCTCCTGCTCTAAAATAATTTGCATGAAGTCTTGATCCTGAAGCTCTCTCATAAAATGTCATTAGAGTTTCTCTTTCCTCAAAGCCCCAAAGAGAAGGTGTTAGAGCACCAACATCTAAAGCTTGAGTTGTAACGTTTAAAATATGACTTAAGATTCTTCCAATCTCACAAAATATAACTCTTATGTATTGCGCTCTAATTGGTACATCTATTTTAAGTATTTTTTCGATAGCTAGTGCAAAAGCATGCTCCTGATTCATTGGAGCAACATAATCTAAACGATCAAAATAAGGGACTGCCTGCATATAAGTTTTGTTTTCTATAAGTTTTTCTGTTCCTCTATGAAGTAAACCGATATGAGGATCTGCCTTTTCAACTACTTCGCCATCTAATTCTAAAATTAATCTAAGAACACCATGAGCAGCAGGATGTTGGGGCCCAAAATTTAAATTTAGATTTTTAATTTTTTTTTTCATTATTCTCAATTTCTTCTTTAATATATTTTGTTCCTTCCCAAGGACTTTCATAATCAAAATTTCTATAATTTTGCTCAAGCTTAACTGGTTCACTAATTACTTTTTTTTGATCTTCGCTATATCTGACTTCTGTGTGACCAGTTAATGGAAAATCTTTTCTTAATGGGTGACCTTCAAATCCATAATCAGTTAGTATTCTTCTTAAATCAGGATGATCCTTAAAAGATACTCCGTACATATCAAACACTTCTCTCTCCATCCAGTTTGCTGATGGAAAAATGCTAGTTAGTGATGGAATAACTTCATTTTCAGCAATTGAATATTTTACAATCAATCTTTGATTAAATTCATGGCTTAAAAACAAGTAAACTACTTCAAACCTTTGATTTTGTTCTGGGTAATCAACAACTGTTATATCTATTAGTTGCCTAAATTTAGTATCTTGATTTGTTTTTAAAAATAAAGCAACATTAACCATATCTTCTTTATCTGTTTCAATATAAATTTGGTTATGTTTAATTTCTGTATTGTTAATTTTGGTAGTTAACTCAGAGTTAATTTTTTTTTCTAGATCTTGTAAACTTTTCATAACTATCTAATAAAAGATCCTTTGTTTCTAATTTTTTTTTGTAATTGAAGTATTCCATACAACAATGCCTCTGCTGATGGAGGACATCCTGGTACATAAACATCTACAGGTACAATTCGATCACAACCTCTAACAACTGAATATGAATAATGGTAATATCCACCCCCATTTGCGCAACTACCCATTGAAATTACATATCTTGGTTCAGGCATTTGATCATAAACTTTTCTTAAAGCTGGCGCCATTTTATTTGTTAAAGTTCCTGCAACTATCATAACGTCTGATTGTCTTGGCGAACCTCTTGGAGCTGCTCCAAATCTTTCTAAATCATATCTCGGCATAGCTGTTTGCATCATTTCAACAGCACAACAAGCTAATCCAAAAGTCATCCAATGAAGTGATCCTGATCTTGACCAGTTAATTAAATTATCAAGTGATGTAGTTATAAAACCATTCTTGCTAAAATCTTCTGCAAGTTGTTTAAATTCCTCAGGAACTTGATCTATTTTATTATTCATTGTGGTTTATAATTTTTTATTCCCAGTCTAAAGCACCTTTTTTCCATTCATAAATAAAACCTATTGTAAGTATGAACAAAAAAATCATCATTGATGAAAAACCCAATAATCCAATATTTCCAAGAGATATTGCCCAAGGAAATAAAAATGCTATCTCTAAATCAAAAATAATAAATAGGATTGCAACTAAATAAAATCTCACATCAAATTCCATTCTTGAGTCCTCGAAAGGTTCAAAACCACACTCATAAGCTGAAAGTTTTTCAGGATCAGGTTTTTTTGGTGATAGAATAAAGTTTACAACTACAAAAGCACAACTTAAACCAAGAGCTAATACTAAAAATATTATTATTGGTAAGTAATCTTTTAAAAAATCAGATAACATGGAAATCTATATATCAGTTTTTATCTGTTGTTGAAGGGTTGATACGTCACATTTTTATTAATTTTAACATAAAAAAATGCTTAAAAGTGGCGGGAGTGAAGGGACTCGAACCCTCGACCTATCGCGTGACAGGCGATCGCTCTAACCAACTGAGCTACACCCCCACTTTGGTGTTTTGGTGGGCAGTAAAGGACTCGAACCTTTGACCCCCTCGGTGTAAACGAGATGCTCTACCAACTGAGCTAACCGCCCAAAACAAGGCTACTTATTACATCAACACTTAAATAATGTAAATTAATTATTATTGAATACTAGCTTGAGATTTATCGTCTTTTTTAGATATATCGACCTCAACCCACTCTGTTGGTTTAAGTTCTTTTGTTAAGGCTATTTTTATAACCTGATCAGCATATTCAACTGGCGTAATTTTGATATCGTCTATAATTTTCTTAGGCATATCCACTAAATCTTTCTCATTCTCTTTAGGAATTAAAACTTCTTTTATTCCAGCTCTGTGTGCTGCTAATAGTTTTTCTTTCAGGCCACCAATTGGCAATACTTGACCTGTTAAAGTTACTTCACCAGTCATAGCAACATCTCTTCTTACAGGAATGCTAGTAATAGACGAGACGATAGATGTTACCATTCCAATACCAGCAGATGGGCCATCTTTTGGTGTTGCTCCTTCAGGAACATGAATATGAAAATCTTTTTTTTCAAAAATAGGTGGAATAATTCCATACTCTAAACATTTTGATCTCACAAAAGATTTTGCAGCTTTAACTGACTCTTGCATAACATCACCTAATTTACCAGTAATTTGCATTCTTCCTTTACCTGGCATTGTAACAGTCTCAATTTTTAAAATTTCTCCACCGTACTCTGTCCAAGCAAGTCCTGTTACTATACCTACTCTATTTTCAGCCTCTAATTCTCCAAATTTAAACTTTGGAACACCTAAAAAATCAGATAGATTTTTATTATTTATTCCAACTTCTTTTTCTTCACCAGCTACAATTTTTTTAACAACTTTTCTTGCAAGTTTAGAAATTTCTCTTTCAAGATTTCTTACACCTGACTCTTTTGTGTATCCCCTAATGACTTCTTTTATAATATCGTCATCTAACTTCATTTCTTTTTCTTTAACACCGTTGTCTTTGATTTGTTTTGGTAATAAATATTTATTTGCAATACTTATTTTTTCATCCTCAGTGTAACCTGCTAATCTAATTACTTCCATTCTATCTAATAAAGGAGGTAAAATATTTAAAGTATTTGCTGTCGTTACAAACATCACATCAGATAAATCATAATCAACCTCTAAATAATGGTCATTGAATGTTGTGTTCTGCTCGGGATCCAAGGCCTCTAATAATGCTGAAGACGGGTCTCCTCTATAATCATTTCCTATTTTATCAATTTCATCTAATAAAATTAATGGATTTTTTGTTCCAGCTTTTTTCATCATCTGAATAATTTTACCTGGGAGAGATCCGATATATGTTCTTCTATGTCCCCTTATTTCTGCCTCATCCCTCATGCCACCAACAGACATTCTAACAAATTCTCTATTTGTTGCTTTTGCTATTGATTTTCCTAAAGATGTTTTACCAACTCCTGGGGGACCCACTAGACATAAAATTGGACCTTTGATTTTTTCCATTCTCTTTTGAACTGCTAAAAATTCAATAATTCTCTCTTTTACTTTTTCTAGTCCGAAGTGATCTTTATCAAGAATATTTAGAGCTTTGGTTAAATCTATATCAACTTCACTTTTTTTATGCCAAGGAAGTTCTGTCATCCAATCTAAATAATTTCTCACAACTGTTGCCTCTGCTGACATTGGACTCATATTTTTTAATTTTTTTAATTCTTGTAAGCATTTCTTCTCTACCTCTTTTGGCATCTTTGCTTTTGTTATTGCTTTATTTAAGCTGGTTGTTTCATCTTTACCGTCTTCAATTTCACCAAGTTCTTTTTGAATAGCTTTAAGTTGCTCATTTAAATAATACTCTCTTTGTGTTTTTTCCATCTGAGTTTTAACTCTGCCCCTAATTCTTTTTTCAACACCAATAATACTTGTTTCATTTTCCATTATTTTAATTATGGCGTTTAATCTTTTCTTAACATCTACAGTTTCAAATATTTGTTGTTTTTCAGAAATAGTAGCTGTTATATGGGATGCAATATTATCTGCAATTTGTGACGGGTCTTTTAATTGTTTAATTGTGTTTATGGTTTCATTAGAAATTTTTTTATTTATAGATGTTAATTTTTCTAATCTTCTTAAAGCTGTAGCAGCTAAAGGAAATAAATCCTCATCTTTAGGTGAAACATCGTTGTAGTGTGTGTAATCACATGTAATAAACTTTTCATTATCCTTAAAGTCTAAAATTTTTACTCTTTTAATACCTTCAACTAAAACTTTAACTGTGCCATCTGGTAGTTTTAACAATTGTAAGATACTTCCTTCACAACCATACATAAAAACGTCTGTTTTCTTAGGATCATCAATTTCTGAATTTTTTTGAGTTACTAAAATAATTTTTTTATCTTTTTTCATCACTTCATTAAGTGCTGAAATAGATTTATCCCTTCCTACAAAAAGAGGGATTACCATACTTGGAAAGACTACAATGTCTCTCAATGGAAGTAATGGTAGTGAAATTTTGACGTCCATGGAGATAATATGGATATAATATTTTATAATGCAATAGGTATTTATTACTTATTAAGGATATTAAGCCGCTGTAGTCTTATTTGACTTAGATTTATTATCATCTTTAGCATGTACTAAGATTGGTTGTGACTGTCCTTTAGCTGCACTAGTATCAACAATAACTTCCTCAATATTTTCTTGACTCGGGAGATCATACATTGTTTTCAACAATATATTTTCCAAAATTGACCTTAAACCTCTAGCTCCAGTTTTTTTGCTAATTGCTTTTTGTGCTATTTCCTTTAGTGCGTTTTCTTTAAAAGTTAGTTTAGCACCATCTAATTTAAACAATTCTTGATATTGCTTTGTCAAAGAATTTTTTGGTTCTTGTAGTATTTTTATTAAAGATTTTTCATCTAAATCTTCAAGTGTTGCTATCATCGGAAGACGTCCAATAAATTCTGGAATCAATCCAAATTTTAGTAAATCTTCTGGCTCTAAACCTTTCATCCATTCACCAGTTTTCTTATCTTGTGTATTTTTTACATCTGCCCCAAAACCAATCGAAGTACCTTTATCTCTTTGAGAAATTATTTTATCAAGCCCTGCAAATGCCCCTCCACAAATAAATAAAATATTTGTAGTATCTACTTGTAAAAATTCTTGTTGAGGGTGTTTTCTACCACCTTGTGGAGGAACACTTGCAACTGTTCCTTCCATTATTTTGAGAAGAGCTTGCTGAACACCTTCACCAGATACATCTCTTGTAATTGACGGGTTTTCAGACTTTCTACTTATTTTATCAACCTCATCAATATAAACTATTCCTCTTTGAGCTTTTTCGACATTATAGTCAGAAGCTTGTAACAATTTTAAAATTATATTTTCAACGTCCTCTCCAACATAACCTGCTTCTGTTAAAGTAGTTGCATCGGCCATTGTAAATGGAACATCTAGAATTCTAGCAAGAGTTTGTGCAAGCAATGTCTTTCCACAACCTGTGGGACCCACCAAAAGTATATTGGATTTAGATAGCTCAACATTTTTGCTTGTTTTACTCTCATAATTTAATCTTTTGTAATGATTGTGAACCGCAACAGACAATACTTTCTTTGCGTGAGCTTGCCCAATTACATAATCATCTAAAACAGAACAAATTTCCTTTGGAGATGGAAGGCCGTCTTGATGTTTTACAAAAGTATCTTTGCTCTCTTCTTTTATTATGTCCATACATAGCTCAACACATTCATCACAAATGAATACAGTTGGACCAGCTATTAGCTTTCTAACTTCATGTTGACTCTTTCCACAGAAAGAACAGTAAAGAATATTTTTATTATTTGTTGTCATTTTAATTTTTATAACGAATCGATTTAATTACTTTATTATAGATGACTCATACTAATCAAGTTTCGAATAATGCTGACTCAATATATTGTGTATTAAGATCTTTTTTCTACTACTTCGTCAATCAGACCAAAAGATTGTGCGACATCTGCTGTCATAAAATTATCTCTTTCAAGAGCAGATTTTATTTCGTCAACACTTTTTCCGGTATGTTTAGAATAAATTTCATTAAGCCTTTTCTTTAAAGACAAAACTTCATTTGCATGAATTTCAATATCAGTCGCCTGACCTTGAAAACCTGCTGAAGGTTGGTGAACCATTATTCTTGAATTTGGTAACGAAAATCTTTTACCTTTAGTTCCTGCGGCTAGCAAAAAAGAACCCATGGAAGCTGCTTGACCCATACATAAAGTTGAAATATCTGGTTTAACATATTGCATTGTATCATAAATACCAAGACCAGCCGTAACCAAACCGCCTGGACTATTAATGTATAAATAAATTTCTTTTTTTGGATCTTCTGCCTCTAAAAATAATAATTGAGCAGTAACTAAAGATGCAACATTATCATTTATTTGACCTGTTAAAAAAATAATTCTTTCTTTTAATAATCTAGAATAAATATCATAAGCTCTTTCACCTTTGCTTGATTGTTCAACAACCATTGGTACAAGATTACTCATATGTTCTGATAATTTTGTTGTCATAAGTTGATTCGTTCTACTTATACAACTTGAGATTACTTTTTGCTAACTTTTTTTGTTTTTTTCACCACTTGCTTTGATTTTGCCTTTTTAGTTGCAGGTTTTTTTTCTTTGACAGATATTGTGGATGATTTTTTCTTAGTTTTTTTTTTTTCCTCTACATGACTATGGTCATGGTCAAGATTATGAGCTTCTTTTAAAATCTTTTCAGCCTCTTCTTTTGAAATTTCTTTCTTATTTGGTTTCCCTTTTTCTTTAATTAAATTTAAAATTTTCTCCTCATATACAGTTCCTCTTAAACTTGCCAATGCTGAAGGATTTTTTTGATAAAAATCCATAACCATTTTTTCTTGTCCAGGCATCATTCTTAGTTGTTTTTGAACTTCAGCCTGAACTTCTTGGTCTGAAACTTTAATTTGATTTTTTTCACCGAACTCATTTAAAATTAATCCAGTTTTGATTCTTGTTTTTGCTTTTTCTTGAAAGTTTTTTTTATTTTTGTTAGCTTCTTCATCTGACATACCTTGAGAAAGAATTTTTACCTCTTCTTCAATTAAATTTTCTGGAATGTCTTCAATTTTAATTTTCTCTACCTCTTTCAAAATTTGGTTTTTTGATAATTGTTCTAAAGAATTTATATATTCATCATTAATTTGTTTTGAAATTAATGATTTTAGATCACTTAAATCTTTTGCTCCTAAATTTTTTGCAAAATCATCGTCAATTTTTACTTCTTCTGATTGCTTAACACTTAAAATTTTACAATTAAATTTAGCTTTTTTATTCACCAATTCTTTTTCAGGGAAATTATCCGGCAATGTTGCTTCTACAATTTTTTCATCATCCTTTTTAACTCCAATCAATTGAGCGTCGAAACCTTTTAAGAATAAATCTTTACCTAGAGTTAGCTGGGTATTCTTTCCTTCACTTCCTTTAAAATCCTTACCATCAACTGTTGCTTTGTAATCTAAAGAAACTAAATCACCTTTTTTAGCTTTTGTATCAGCGTTAACTTCCTTAAAATTTGGTTGGTTTTTAGCTATTTCTTTTATTCTTTTATCTGTTTCACTATCATCAATTTTGACTGAATATTCATCAAATTTAATATTTTCTAAAGATTTGATTTCTACTTTTGGTAACTCGGTGACTGATAGAACATACTCAAGATCTTTATCTTCACCGTATGTTTTTAAGTCAAGCTTTGGTTGACCGGCAGGTTTAATTTTATTTTCTTCTAATGCTTTTGTTGATGTTTCTTTTAAAACTTTGTCTAGAACTTCTCCAAAAACTGCTTTACCAAATTGTCTTTTTAAAATTTCTTTTGGAACTTTGCCTGGTCTAAATCCTTTAAGATTTACAGTACCTTTTATTTCTTCATATTTTTTATCCATATAAGAGTTCATTGTCTCTTTATCGATAAAAACTTTAAGGTCTTTATTTAGTCCTTTTATATTTTCTATTGTAACTTTCATAATATTTTAATGGTAGGGCGAAAAGGACTCGAACCTTCACATGTTGCCATATTGGTTCCTAAGACCAACGCGTCTACCAATTCCGCCATCGCCCCACAAATTACGAGGTTTTATATATTATTGAAACTATTTGTCCAATGACAATTGTTAAAAAATTATCTATTTATCTAATAAAATTTATACTAATTTAAAAAAAATGATTATTTCACCTTGCATAAGCATATGTAAAACTGATCCATCAACAGGCTATTGTTATGGTTGCGGAAGAAGTAATGATGAAAAACGACTTTGGAAGCTTGAAGAAACAACTGATGATTGGAAAAAACAAAATATAATTCAAATTGAAAAAAGGCTGACTGGTTGGCAACTTGAAAGTTTTAAAGAATCGTACTCTTATAAAATCAAGAATGGCATGTCTCTTTTCAAAAAAAACTTAATCAAAGAGTAATATAAACTATGAGTAAAGTTAAAATTGTAAGTATTATCTACGCTATAGGTATAATTGTTGGTGCTTTATTCTTTAATGTTTGGGGAGCAGATACCACCCCTTTTAAAACATTGTCTGTATTTGCATGGACTGTGATATTTATTGTAGCCTTATTTTTTGTAGATAAAAACGAAAGAAAGTAGAGTAACTTTATAAGAATAGTTAATTTTTGTTTTGTTTATTCACTTTATTCTTAAATAGAAAATTTTTTTTTCTTTCATATTGACTATTTGTAATATTTGATCTGTGTTTAGCATAAGCTTGTTTTTGTGCTTGTCTCATTGCTTTCTTAGATGACATAATAATTTAATTTAATATTCAATTTCTAAAGTATCAATAACTTTTAAGCTTTTATCTGAAATAACAATCTCTCCAGATGAAGGTGCATAATTTAAAATTTCAGAAATCACCACATAATGAGTAACAAAAACTAAGTTTTGATCTTTATCCCAAGTACTTATAAACTTATCAAAATCAATAATTTGCTTTTTTTTATTATTAGCGAATTTTGCACTAAAAAAAGAATTCAGAAAATTTTTAGTTTCATATTTTTTAAAAGCAATAGATGCGGTTTCTTTGCATCTGCACCATTCACTAGAATAGACTATTCCTATTGGAATTTTATTTTCCTTAAAAAAATTACCAATTTTTTGTGATTGAGCTCTACCAGCATCACTTAAATTTCTTTGGGTAGCACATACATTAATATCAAAATTATCTGGATCACCACTACCAGGAGCATAAGCATGTCTTATGAAAATTAATTTTCCACCCTTTTGTAATTCGTTGATTAAAATTTGTTTTGAATCTGCTTTAACTGAGGAATTAATACATATAAATATTATAATTAAATAATTTAAAATTTTCATTTATGAGTATTAAAATAGATAATTTAAATAAAACAATTCTTAAATGCAAAAAATGTCCAAGACTTGTTAATTTCATCAATAAAATTTCTAAAGAAAAAAGGAAACAAAATATAAATGAAACTTATTGGGCAAAACCAGTAACAGGATTTGGCGTCATAAATGCAAAAATTTTAATAATTGGATTAGCACCAGCAGCTCATGGTGGGAATCGAACTGGAAGAGCTTTTACAGGTGATAAATCTGGAGATTTTTTATTTAAATGTTTGTTTAAAGCTAAAATTTCAAACCAACCAAATTCAGAAAATCTAAATGATGGTCTTAAATTAAAATCTACATATATTACTAATATTTTAAAATGTGTTCCTCCAGGAGATAAGCCTAAAATAGAAGAACTAAATAATTGTTCAAATTATTTTGATAGTGAGATTTATAATTTAAAAAAATTAAAAACAATTGTTGCCTTAGGAAAAGTGGCATTTGATAATTGTGTAAAATTTTATAAAAAAAAATATAATTTTAAAGAAAAGATAATATTTATTCACGGAAAATCCTATTTACTACCAGGAAATATTAAACTAATTGCTTGTTATCACCCTAGCCCCAGAAATGTAAATACAAAGCTTGTATCCGAAAAAATGATTGTAGATTTATTCAAAAAAGCTAGAAAAATATCTATCAACCAGAAGTATAAGGTTTAAATTCTAATAAAATTTTTTCTGGAATTTTAACTGGCTTAAATTTTTCGTCTATAAATACTAGATGAATTTTAGCTTCTACGATCAATTCCTCATCTTTAAATATTGATTGGTGCATAAAAAATGAAGTTTTTGAAGTAGAGTTTACAAAAGATTTAATTTGTAAATTATCTTCTAAATGTGCAGATTTTTTATATTCAATATTACATGATTTAACTATTATGAGAGCACCAAAATCATTTTTTATTTTTGTATTGCTTAATCCAATAGTTGATAACGCCTCGGTTCTGGCTCTTTCTAAATATTTTAAGTAATTCGCATAATAGACAACCCCGCCAGCATCTGTATCTTCATAATACACTTTAACATTATGACTAAAGTTTTTATGCATGAATTAATAATATCAAATAAATAAAAATTTAATAGAAACTAAGATATAATATCTTAGATGAAAATTTATATAATTTGGTTAATCGGAGTAGTTTTATGGAACTTTGGATTTCCAAATGCAATTCCAATCGCTGATGTTATCGCAGCTATTTTATTATCGTTTTTAAGTATTGGATTAAAAAAGTATTTAAAATATTAATTAATCTGCTGAAAAATAAATATTCTGAAAATAAGAAATTGATTTCATTTTAGAATTATCAGTATCAGCCATTATAGCCAAACCATCTAGTTCATTCACATCTAGATTATGAAATTTTTTAAAATCTTCCTTAACATTAGCTTTTACCGTTACCCAAACATTCGGATTATCTTTTGTAGTTGCTAATACATTATCTATTGATTTTTTTGTATAAGGGCTTGGCCAACTCTCTCCGACTGCACTATTACTTGAAAAAACGTAATTAATTGCTCTATTTGAAAGTGGTGTCGCTCCTGTTTTTTTTACTGCAAAAACTCTAGCTGCAAAATCATGACCTTTTTTGGATTTTTCATTAATACCTTGCAAATCTTTTTCAATTTTCCATGTTATGTTGATAAATGGGGTCTTGTTTAGGTCAATTTTAATCTCTTTTCCAAGACCAGAAGCAGCATTATCTGCTACGGCTTTTAAAAAATCACCATTCTCATTTGATCCAACAGAATAAAGTGTTTTATTATCCGCTCCTCTCACCTTACGAACATCAAGTTCTGAAAGCTCTTGCTCTGTAAATTTAAAAATATTCATATTTTCAGCGAGTGCAGAGTTAAGTAAAATTAACGATGTAATAAAAATATAAAAAAATTTAAACATGATCTTCTTATAGATAAATTATTTATAAATTCAATATTCAGTCACAATTTAAACATTCTAAATTCAAGATTGATTGTTAAATGAACAATATGAAAATTATATTTGTTTTTTTACTTTTGATTTATTGGTCATTTATGATATCTGCACCGGTAGTATCTAAGGAGATTAAATCGGGTGAATCAAGAGTTATTAACTCAAAAATAGACTTAATTTCTAAGGTAAAAGGATAATTTTAGGAGCAACACATGTACCATTATGTATTTGCTTAAAAGCATCTCCCCCACTTTTTAATTCTCTAAATTCAATCCAATTTAGTGACCCAATATCTTTATTTGCTAAAATCTTTAAAGTTTGCTCAAAATCTTTATTAGTATAGCAATAAGTGCCTATTACAGTCACTTCTTGTAAAGTCATTTTTCTAAAATTAAAAGTTCCAGCAGGCTGAGTTAAACCTATGTGAATGATGGTTCCACCTGGTTTGACTACTTCGATTGCTTGTTGTCTTGAGATTTCTAGACCAACTGAGTCAAAAACTATATCAAAGTTATTACTAGCTATTTCCTTGTCATTTGGAGATACATATTTGGCATCCAAATATTTAGAGCATTCTTTAAGTCTCAATTTATTTGGATCGGAAAGTATTATATCTTTATTACCTTTAATTTTAGATAATATCAAACCACACAACAAACCTATCGCACCACCACCTTGAATTAACGTTTTGCACTCTGATAAAGGTTTATTTAATGCTTGCTCCCCCATTAATACTGCATGTAAAGAAACAGCAGTTGGCTCTGCAACTGGTGCTTCATTTTTATCTAAACCATCTGGAATTTCATAAATATTTTGATCGGGAGTTGATACAAACTCTGCAAAAACTCCTTGTCTTTCAATAGGTTTGTTCATTCCTAATATAATTCTATTAGGACAAAGATGTTCTCTTCCACTAGTGCAGTATTCACATTTACCACAAGTTATCAGAGGATTTAAAACAACATCTTTACCCTTAAATTTACCATTCTGAATTTTGCCACTAACTTCATGACCCAAAATTAATGGAGGAACTCTTCTTTCATCATGTCCGTGGTAGGCATGCATGTCCGAACCACATATTCCTGAAGCGTGTATTTTTAAAATACTTTCTCCTTTAACTTCGGTTGGATTTGGTTCTTCCCTATAAACTAATTCTTGAGTTCCAGTATATACTAATGCTTTCATTTTATTTTTTTGCTAACAAGTAATACGTTATCCAGGCTATAAATGCACCAATTATCCAAGAATAAGTTTGTAAAAACATTAAATTAACATTCCATATAGTTGAGAATGAAAAAATAAAACCTATAAATAAGGAATAAACTCCTTTTATATGCCAGCCTCCAGAGTAAAAATATAATCCCTCTCCATCAACGGAATAAATATCATTATTACTAAGTTCTTTGTTTTTTATTAAGTAATAATCTGCAATCATAACTCCAAACAAAGGCCCAAAAAATGCTGCAAAGGTATCAATAAAAGACAAAACACCAATTTGACTTATTAATGAAAGCCAAAATATTGATACAAAAAATCCTAAAACTCCAATTATAAAACTAGATAATTTCAAATTTAATTTACTTGGAATAAAATTTATTAAAGAATATTGAGAGGGAATAAAATTTGAGACTAAATTTGTTGAAATAGAAGCTACAACAATAAAAATTAAGGCAATTATTGTGATAATTAAATTATCAAATTTACCAATAATATCATTCGGACTTGTTAAAATAGAGTTTAGATCTAAAAACTTTAAATTAAGGTAAACATCAGATCCAATTACAATGAATACTGAAAAAAAAGAAAAAATAATTAAATTTAAAATAAGCGATAAATTTCCTCTTTTAAGTTCTTTTTCATTTTTAACATACCGTGAAAAATCACCAAAATTCAACAATAAAATTGAAAAATATGCAAATACAGTTCCTGCAATAGTAATAAGAGGCTTAATATTATTTTTATCAATTAAATTCTTATAATTAAATATTTCAGCAAATGCTTTTGAGGTAATTTTCACATCATTAAGCAATATAACAAAAAAAAAGAATAATATCCCAGAGTAAACTATTATTGCCGAATAATTAATAATTTTTTTGTTAAAATTTATACCTATACTAAATAAAAAACTTTGGAATAAGATTGCAATTATAATTGAGGCCCAATCAATGATATTCAAGCCTAGTATAAATACTAAAAAAATATTATTTTCAAGAATTGAGCTGTCAATACTAAATAAAGAAATTCGAATTAAATAAGTAAATGATTTTGATAAAAAATATGTTTGAATTCCAAACATAAAGATACCGACCAAACATCTCAAAAACCCAAAGTATTGAGCACCTTTATGTCCTAAAGAAGTTCTTAAAAGAACAGCAAATGGAATACCGTATTTTTGAGAAGGTTTTCCAATTAAATTAGCAAAAAAATAAACTAATAATGAGCCAATTAGAGTTCCAAAAAAAACAACAAAAGTATTTAAATTGTAAACAATATACAAAGAAGCTATTAATGAAAATGCTATAACACTCTGAATATTTACTGCCCAAAAGCTAAACAAATCTTTCCAATTCCAAACTTTATAGCTAGGATTTACACTAACAAGATCCCAATTTGATAGTGAGTATTTCGCTTTTTTACGACTCATAATTAAATAATAAACTAAATAAGTGTGATACAATATCTTTTTTTAGATGTTTGCGCACAAATAATTATGAAAAATTTTTTTAATAATAATATTGGTTATTTTGCAATGTTAATGGCTGTTATTGGATTTGGTTCTGGTCCACCATTTGTAACTTTAGCATTAAAAGAATTTTTTATAATAGATTTATTAGCAGTAAGGTTTCTAATCGCATTTTTTTTAATGCTTTTTTTCTGTATCTTAATGAGAGTTAATTTATCCATCAAAGAAGTTGGATTAAAACCTTTTTTGATGGGATTATTAAATCCGTTTCTTGTAACACTATCATTTCATATAGGGTTGCTATTAACAAGTCCAGTTAATGGAGTGGCAATAATTAGTACGCTTCCGCTCATGCAACCTTTTGTAGCTAAAATTTTTTTGAATGAAAAAATAGAAATAAAAGTAATAATTGGAGTTTTAATAACTTTAGTAGGAACTTATTTATTGCTTACCAATCAATTTAAATTAGGTGTTGGTAATTATCTGGGTGACTTAATTATTTTTCTAGGAATGGTTTGTGCATCAACTAATGAGGTTATTGGAAGAAAATTTATGCAAACAAAAGTAAATCAACTCTCAGTTAATACTTTTCAATATTTAACCGGTTTTGTACTTTCTTTTTTAATTCTTTTTATTATTTGGCCAAATTCTAGTTTTGAATATACTTATCATTTAAAATTTACACCCTCTGTAATGGCTGCTCTAACTTTATCTTTTATAACTTTTGCAGCATATTTGTTTTACAATTATGCTTTAAGAAGACTTCCTGTAGGACGAATTAGCTTAATGTATCCACTTACAGGTCCAATCGGAGCAACTTCTGCGTGGATAGTGATAGACGCTGAAATAAATTTTAAAATATTTCTATCTCTTCTTATAATCTTAATAGGTACAATAATTCCTTATATAGACAAAAAATCTTTAACTAAGGAGACGGATACATAACCTCTGGTAACCATAATGCAATTTGTGGGAATATGATAATTAATATTAATCCAATAACCTGAATAACCATAAACTGCATCATGCCAAGGTATATATCTTTTAAATCCCAATCAGGAACAACTCCTTTTAAAAAATAAGCAGATAATGCAACTGGTGGAGATAACCAGGCAGTTTGTAAATTCACTGCGACAAGAATTGCAAACCAAGTTAAATTAAATCCTAACTCCTGAACCAAAGGCAAAAGGATAGGTAATACAATTAATACAATTGGCACCCACTCTAACGGCCATCCTAATAAAAAGATGACTGCCATCATTATTGCTAAAATCCAATATTTATTAATTTCTAAGTTCAATAAATAATCAGTTAAAAGTGATGGCGTTCCTAACTTAGAAAAGACCGCTCCAAAAAAATTAGATGCAGCAACAAGGAACATAATTAAGGCAGTGATCTCTAAAGTTTTTATTAAAGCTTCTTTTAAACCTTTAAATGTCATTTTTTTATAGGCTATCGCTAAAACAATAGATCCGAAAGCTCCCATCCCTGCTCCTTCAGTTGGGGTTGCCAAACCAAATAAAATACTTCCTAAAGCAAAAAATACTAAGGCTGCTGGTGGTACTAAGCCCATAAAAAATTCATACCAGACTTTTGCCATGTTAGTTGGTCTTTCAGTAGCTGGTAATACTGGACCTAATTTTGGATTTAAAAAACATCTAAACGTCGTATAACCAGCATACAAACAAGCTAACAAAATCCCTGGGATAATAGCTGCAGCAAATAAGTCTGTAACCGGAATTTCTAAAACAGGACCCATTACTACCAACATAATACTAGGAGGAATTAGAATACCAAGTGTTCCCCCTGCACAAATTAAACCAGCTGATAATCTCGTGTCATAACCAGATCGAATCATAGTCTTACCTGCCATAATTCCTAAAATTGTGACCGAAGCTCCAACAATTCCTGTTGCTGCAGCAAATATTGTAGATACAAACATAACTGCATAAAACAATGCACCTCGAGTTTTAGAAAGCATTAACTGAACAGCATTAAACAATCTTTCCATTAAGCCAGCTTGTTCCATCAATATCCCCATAAAAATAAAGAGTGGGACTGCCGCGAGAGTATTCTCGGTCATTATCATATTGAATTGAAGAGTCATTAGATAAAAAACTAATTTTCCAAAACCCCAATAACCAAAAACAAGACCTAAAAATATTAATGTGAACGAAATTGGAAAACCAACAAAGATTGCAAATAACATACAACCAATCATTATCGCTCCAATTATTTCAGGTGAAAAAAACTCCATTATGGCCATTTTCCTTTCACAAATGCATAGTAACTTTTTAAGACTTCAGAAATTCCTTGTACTAATAAAAGAAATGCTCCTATAGGCATACAACTCTTCAATGGCCACATTATTGGCATCCATGTAGTGTCCATTGCCCTTTGAATTCTAACTTTGCCACCCAAGCATTCCATGAAATCAGACCGCCCACAAATAGATGTATAGGCATAATCAAAACTCACCCAGAAAAAAACCAAAAAACCAGGGAAAAAAAACAATAAATATAAAAATAAGTCAACCATAGCCTGATTTTTTACTTTCCAGTTTCGATATAAAAAATCAGCTCTAATATGTATTCCTTTTGATAAAGTGTATGCAGCACCTAACATAAATAATGCACCAGCTAACATTCTACTAATATCAAATGACCAAAGCGTAGGTCGATTAAAAAAATGTCTTCCAATTACTTCATAAACCATTGCGAATATTAATGGGATAGTTATCCAACAAACAATCTTGCCTGTTAAAAGCATGTATTTATCTATGAATTCTATAGTTTTTGCCATCCAAGGAGTCATATCCTCTGGCATTTTTGAACTTGTTCTTCTCTCAGCTATAAGCTCGTCGGTTATATCCAAATTTTCGCTAACTTTTTCTTTAGATTCTTTGTCGACCATTGATTTATTAAATTTTGGTTTGATAAAACGGGGATAATTTTTTATCCCCGTTTTACTTTATGATTTATTGTTGTTTTGCAAATGCAGTACCAATAGATGCATCAGATGTTTCCATCTGAGAAATAAATGGCACAACTATCTTCGCATGCGCTGTCATATGTTCATACACCTCTTTAAAGAAAGCATTTTCTGCAGCATTCTTTTTAAGAGTTGCTTGAGCAGCATTCATGTACTCAGTGAAATAATCAGCTGGTGTATCCCATAATTTTACACCGTGATTTTCAGTAAGATCAATCAATGCTTTTCCATTTTCTACAGCTCTATTAGTGATATTTCTTGTAATCATCGCTTCAGACGCAACTTCCATTGCATACTTTTGATGATCAGTTAGAGAATTATATACATCACCATTGATGTAAATATCACCATTAACTACGTTTTGGTGCAAACCTTGAAGGTAGTAGTTTTTAAGAACTTTTTGGAAACCAAAAACTGAGTCTGGTTTTGGACAACACCATTCAGCAGCATCAATTGTTCCTTTTTCTAGTGCTGGTAAGATGTCACCACCAGATAAAGACACAGATGCAATACCAATATCTTTATAAGTTTGTCCTGGGATTCCTGGAGGAGTTCTGAATCTATACTTTCTGAAATCATCCATGCTTGTGATTGGCTCTTTAAACCAACCTAATGCCTCAGGCCCTGATGAAGCCATCACAAAACCTTTAACATTCATTCCCATTTCGTTCCATAGTCTGTCGTATAACTCTTTTCCACCGTTATCAAAATACCATGCTAACCATGATTTGGTTGATAATCCTATTCCACCACCTGCAACAGGTGAACCAAATAACATAGCAGCTGGGTGGTAGTTAGACCAATAGTGTGTCCATGCGGCACCACCGTCAACAAGACCTTTGTCAACAGCTTCTAAAGTTTCTTTCATACCAACAACTTCACCTTTTGAAAGAAGTTCAAATTTTAACTCTCCACGAGTTAATTTTGTAACTCTATCAGTCCACATTTTTACGATTTGTCCATCGTAAGAAGTTTTAGGAAAAGTAAGTTGGATCTTTAAAGTTTTAGCAGAAGCAGTACTAATTAAAGATACCGCAAAAACTAAAGCTAAAATTATTGAAGTGATTTTTTTCATTTATTTCCCTCTTTTTATTTATTTATTAAGACTTAATAATTTTCGTAGTAAACATTATTGAAATAAGAAAGTAAAGTGATTAAAATAATTATATATAAATTTTAGATATAATTTTTATTAATTCTAAACTAATCTTCGCCCTTAGGATCAAAAGGATAATCCCACGCATCACCACCAATTTTTTTTGAAATACCTGAATAATCAGTATCCGCATCACCTTCCTCACAAAAATCTGAAAAAATTTTTAAAGCAGCTTTTCCTAAAGGTGTGCTTGCATTAACTGAAGTAGCTGCGTCATTTGCTAAATTTAAATCTTTTTTCATCATAGCTGCTGTAAAACCTGGTCTATATTTATTATTTGAAGGAACACCGTCGGTTAAATCAGGTAAAGGAGTATAATTTGTGAGTGCCCAATTGTTACCTGATGCTTCTTTAATTATTTTATGAACTTTTTTTATATCCATTTTTAATCTTTTTGCCAACATCAAAGCCTCGGATGCTGCTATCATCGAAATTCCAAGAGACATGTTGTTACAAATTTTTACACCAACCCCACTTCCTTGATCTCCAGCATGGAGTATTTTTTGTCCCATTATCTCTAAAAGTGGTGAAGCTAATTTTACTGCATCATTACTACCACCAACTAAAAAATTCAATTTTCCAACTCTAGCACCCATCACACCACCAGTAACTGGAGCGTCAATCATTTTTATTCCCAAAGACTTTGCTTCATCTCCTACCTTTAATGAAGTTTCAATATCTATTGTTGAACATTCAATAATTAAACAATCTTTAGAAATTTTTTTTAAAATTCCATTCTCACCAAGATATAATTCATAAACATGTTTTCCTTCTGGTAACATTGATATTACAGCTGATGCATTGGATAAAAGATCATCTAAAGAATTTACAACATCTAAACCTGTCTTTTTTGCAGTTTTAATTGCGTGTTCTGAAACATCAAAAACTTTAACCTGTTTTCCAGCTTTTACTAATTGTTGTGCCATAGGATTTCCCATGTTTCCTACTCCTATAAATGCAATATGATTACTCATCTATATTTGAACTCCCTCTATTTATTAATACTGTTTTACTTTGGGTGAAATGATTGATCATACTGTCAAATGCATATTCTTTTCCCAGACCACTCATTTTTAATCCACCATAAGAAACATTTGCTCTTGGAGCCACACATTGATTAACTTGAACAAAACCTGCATCTATTTCCTCAACAAATTGAAGTGCTCTTGATAGATTTTGTGTCCATAAAACTGCTGACAATCCAAAAGGAGTATCATTTGCACTTTCAATAACTTCGTCAAATGATTTAAATGGAATTGCACAAGCAACTGGACCAAATATTTCTTCCTGACACACAGGTGACTTTACTGGAACCCCCGACAATAAAGTAGGTTCATAAAAAAAACCTTCTTTATATTCACCACCTTGTTTTTGATTACCTCCATGTAGAACTTTTGTTGATGAATTTTCTTTTGCAATGTTCATGTAATGTAATGTTTTTTTAAGTTGCTCGTCTGAAATTATTGCTCCTATATCTGAATTTTCATTTAAAGCATTTCCCATTTTAAGATTTTTTAATTTATCAACAACACCCTCTAAGACTTTGTCGTAAATTTTTTCTTGTATATAAACTCTTGACCCAGCAGTACATGCTTGTCCTTGTCTGGTATATCTCATACCATCGATCACACCAGGTATAGCTATATCAAGATCTGCATCACTCATTATTATATTGGGATTTTTACCACCAAGTTCTAAAGTTACAGGACAAAGTTTAGGCGCTGCTTTTTGAGCAATAATTTTTCCTACATTAAATGAACCTGTGAAAGTAATTTTTCTTACATCGGGATGAGACAAAAGTGGCTCTCCGCATTCTTCTCCGTATCCAGAAATAACATTTAAAACTCCTGGAGGAAGTTCTTGTTGAAAAATCTCTGCTAATAGTAATGCACAGAAAGGTGCTTGTTCAGCTGTTTTTAAAACAACAGTATTACCAGCTACAATTGCTGGAGCTATCTTTGCAACAGTTAAAAATAAAGGAGCATTCCAAGGAACGATAGCGCAAACAACTCCAATTGGATCTCTTGTTGTGTAGTGTAAAGTATTTGCAATATTTGGAGGATAATTCTCACCTTTAATCTCTCCAGATAAACCAGCAAACATCCTAGTTAATTCAATTGAGGCAGAAGTTTCTGGTTTTGCTTGTGTTCTTAAAGCATTCCCTGTATCCAGCGCTAGTAAAGTTTCGATCTCATCTCTTCTTTGCTCAAGTTTTCTAGCACCTAATTCTACCAATCTTCCTCTTTCTCTTGCTGGAACTTTCTTCCATTCTTTAAAAGCATTTAGAGAAGATTTTACCGCAAGATCAACTTCAACCTTATTGCATTGGGGAGCCTCACCTATATTTTCTCCTGTGCTTGGATTTATCGCATCAATTTTATTATTAGTAGATGGTGAGATTAATTTACCGTCTATTAAAATTTTATTTGATAATCTTTTTGCATTTTTATTTGCTTTTTCAAAATTACTTAAAAAATCACTCATAATTACAATTCACCTTCTCTCGTTTTAGCAGCTAACCAACCACCATCAATTTTAATCTCCGATCCATTAATAAAATCAGATTCATTAGAAGATAAAAAAATTGCTGCGCCAACTATATCAGATGGTAGTCCCCACCTACCAACAATTGTTTCTTTTCCCCATTGCTCACCATGAGTTGGGTCTTCTGCATATTTTTTATTAAATGGTGTAGATATTAGACCTGGACAAATTGTATTGACATTTATGTTTGTTCCCTTCAAATCTATAGCAAGAGCTCTGGTTAAACCCAGTATTCCACTTTTGGCTGCAACATATCCTACACGATCAGGTCTCCCCATAAAACTAGCGATCGAACCAAAATTTATAATTTTACCTTTACCTATTTTTTTCATCTCAGGTATTACTGCCTGACAACAAATATATGGTCCAGTAAGATTAACAGAAATCATGTCATCCCAATCACTTAAGTCATGATTTTCAAGTTTTTTAACATGTCTTATCCCAGCGTTATTAATCAATATATCTATTTGATCAAATCTATTAATTGTTTCTGATATCAAATTTTTAACACTTGCTTCGTTTGAAACATCAGTTTCTACGTAAATTGCATCACCATTATTTTTTACGATTTCTTTAACAACATTAGAAGAGTTTTCTTTATCTAAATCTGCAACAACAACTTTAGCTCCCTCTTTGGCAAGGCCTAAGGAAATTTCTTCTCCTATACCTTTTCCTCCACCTGTAACAATTGCAACTTTATTTTTTAATTTCATTTTTATTACTAAATATTATTTCATGATTAAATACAAAAAAAAATTATTGTTTTTAAGCTCTAAAAAATAGGTATACTTTTGATACTATGATTAAATTTGAGAGTATTAACAACTTTTTAAAATTAATAGGAGGAAAATGGAAAATTAAAATTTTAGCTGAATTACACATAGGATCTAGAAGATTTTCTGAATTAAAGACCAATTTAGATGGAATTACTGCGAGAATGTTAATTAGAGAATTGAGAAATTTGGAAAATGACACTCTAATAAAAAAAAGGATTAACAATAAAATAAATGATTATATTTTAACTGATTTTGGTAAGTCCAGTGCTTACATAATTGAAGCTATAAACGATTGGGGAAATAATAAGAAACGTAAAATTAATAAAGTGATTGAAAATGATTATCGTGTAATTGATTTATTTCAGGAAGAAATACGTATCAAAAAGATACAGAGTCAAAGAATTAAAAATAAAAACTAATTATAACTTACAAGCGGTTTATTGCTTTTTATCCAAGATTGAATTCCTCCATCAAGAACATAAACATTTGTAAAGCCTAAATCTTCAGCAAATGCATTACCTAAAATTTCAGCAGTTTTTCCGTCATGACTTATAAAAATTAATTTAATTCCTTGAGACTCAGCACCTGCTAAAGCCCTAACTTTATCCATTAAATAAACATTGAATTTACCATTAATATCAAATGCTGTTTCTTGAAATGAACCTTTAATTACACCTGTCTTTTTCCATTGATTATCAAGCCTAATATCTAATGCAACTGCATTTTCATTAATTAAATTTTCTAGTTTTTCACTATCAATTTTTTCATAATTAGGACTCAAAACATCTAGATGAAAATCTTATTGCTATGGATATAGAAACAAACAACAAAACACTAACAACTATGATATAAATAATGGCAAATGAAATTTTAATTCCAGTACTTTTTTCTTCTACTGTATAGTAAAAATTAATAGCTTCTTGAGATTCTGTTAAATATTTTGAAATATCTTTATCTAAATATTTTACAACATATAAAAATCTATCTTCAAAATTTTGTAACCTCATTATTGCTGCAGAAATATTATCTTGAGCGTTAATAATTTTTAGAGGTCGATCATCATCCAAAACTAAATTTAAAGCTTTATCTAATGGTGGTATATATGGTTGATTATCATTTAAAGTTGTAAATAAAAGTTCTTTATTAATATCAATGATGTGAATTTCATCAACATTTCTTATTAATTTTTGTGTATTTAAAAACCTTCTATATTCATTTGAATTATCGTTTAAAAATTTTTTACTTTTATTGGTGTCAAATGCTATTAAAACTATATCAGATTGAATTTTGTTTCTAATTTCTTCAACATAATTTCTTGCCAATTCATAAGAATTATTAACAACAGTTGTAACCTTCTTGTCAAAATATTTTTCCAATGCAAAAGAAAATAAAAATAAAGAAAATATAGAGATTAATACTGAAGGGATTAAGGTGAATAAACCAAAATACGTAATATATTTTTTGTTTGATTTTAAACCGTCTTTATCGATATCATTTTTGATAGCACTTCTAATTTCAATAAAAATAAATATAAAAAGTGTAATTAACAAAAATATATTTAATACTAATAGTATTTGTAAATTTTGATCAGTTAATTCAATAAATCCTTTATCTATAAAAGTTAAAAAGGTTAAAAAACCTATCGATAATGTGATAATAAATAATATTATTAGATATATATTTTTTTTAATAAATTCGTACATTTGAATATAAAAACTACCAAATAAATGAATAATTATTTTATAATACTAGCCTCAGGACAAAGCAAAAGATTTAATTCAAAAAAACCAAAGCAATTCAATATTTATAAAAACAAGGCTCTTTTTAAACATTCTTTAGAAAAAGCAATGAAATCAAAGCTGTTTAAAAAAATTATATTAGTCATAAATAATAAAAAGAATATTAAAGAAAAATTTCCTAAAAAAGTATCAATTATAAAAGGTGGTAAAGAAAGATCTGATTCTTCATTAAAAGCTTTAAAATATATAAAAAAATTTAAACCTAATAATGTTCTAATTCATGATGCTGCTAGACCAAATTTCACTATCAAGCTTCTAAAAAAACTAATTAAATCACTTAAAAACAACAAAGCGGTAATACCTTCTATAGATTCAAAAGACTCCATTAAATACAAAGTAAAAAATCAACTTTTTAACTTAAGTCGAAATAATTCAATTTTAACTCAAACTCCTCAAGCTTTTAAATTTAAAGACTTAT
>CACAIU010000010.1 GCA_902532645.1 uncultured Pelagibacteraceae bacterium
TAAATAAATTAATTTTTCAAAAAAAGTTTTGTAATGCATCTCATATCGCATCATTTTTAAAAGTTATTGAGGTGCCTACAAAGTAAGCGCCTCAAAAAGAGAGAAATAAAAAACTATAAATTAAATTAATAGCTAAATATTGTCTTTTAGTAATGAAAATATTAAATCTAAATTAAATAAATATTAAATTAATTTGAATAAATAACTCGAGGCTCTAAAAATAATTCTCTCGCTAGTGCCTTGAATTTTTTAGTAACTTGCTTGGAGATAATTTCTTGATGTTGGGATGGAATTTTTAAAAAAACAGAATTTCCTCTTCGGTATAGTTTAAATTCTTCAAGGAATATTGTAGAGATAGAAGTTAAAGAATGGGCAAATCTTAATGCAGAACCTACCTGTTTACTTGAGAAGATTTCGTTGTTATTTAAAAAACTTAAATATTCAATTTTAGGATTATATTTAATACTGCAATACCTCCAATAGCAAGATAAAGCTATTTGTATTCTTTCTTTGTGGGACAGTCTTAATAAAGGTGTGTTTAATGTTTCTTGGAAAACTAATTCTGCTTTTTGAAAAGCACCTAAACCCCAATCCATATGGCTTAACACACAGGCTAGATTAAGTAATTTTTCATTGAAATGTTCATTTCCATCAAAAACTGGTTTTATAAAATCATAATACTTTTTAAAAGTTAATCCTAAATCTCCTCGTTTCTTAGCAATAAACTCTAATGATTTTTCAAAAACCTGAGTATCATCAACATTTTTAAAGTGATCTTTTGCTAACGACCCCTCTCTAATACCGCTGATAGAACATATTACATTTTTGGGATTTGTTACATTCATGATTTCACCTAAAATTATTGAACTGTAAGGCAAATATGGTGTTCTTGATTTAGATATATATTCAACTGTTTTAAGTTTTGCTTTATTAAAAGAAGAAATTTTTTCTACAAATTTTGATATCGTTTCGTAATTAACAGAATACTGATGAATAATATGAACCGGATGTTCATTTTGAAATAAATGTAATTTAAAAAGTGCTCTCCAAGTTCCACCAACTAAATACAAGTTTTCAAATTTCTTTTTTGACAACCATTTTTCATCTCTTAATAATTTTTTAATATACTTAGAAAGATTTCTTTTCTTTACAATAGGGTTATTAAGCAATCTTAAAACACCTAGAGGTAAAGAGGTTTTATTTGTAATATCTCCATTTTCTACTCTAGCTAATTCTAAACTACCACCACCTAAATCTGCTACTAATCCATCTACATTGTCAAATCCAATTTTAACTCCTTCAGCTGAACATAAGGCTTCTTCTTCACCACTTAAAATTTCAATTTTTTTTTTAAATAATCTTTCTATATTTTCAACAAAAGGTTGAGCATCAGTAGCTTCCCTTAATACAGCTGTAGCAATAATTTTTACATTGGAAATTTTTGAAACGTTTAATATTTCAGAAAATCTTTTTAAAATACGATAAGCATATTCAACACCAGATTTGTGGAGCTTACGTGATTTATCTAAATTTTTTCCTAATTCACAGACCGCTTTTTCATTAAAAAAAGGCACTCTTGATGAACTAAAATCATCATAAATTAGCATTCTTATTGAATTAGAACCAATATCAATTACAGACAGTTTAGCTTGTTTTAATTTTAAATTCTGCTTGTTTTTAAATACTTTTATTTCCACTTTTAATTAATCTCAAATTTAATTTTTTTGGTTTTAAATTTAATTTAGCCTTTCCTCTTCCAGATAAACTAGGATTATTCATAAAATAATCATGAGCTGAAAAAGAATCATTTCCACTATATTTAATTTTTTTATAATTTCCATTCATATCAAGCATCCAGCTTTGACTCTGATCTAAATAATTAGCTAGCATAATTTGATCAAGAACTTGTTCATGAACAGTTTGATTTTCAATTGGAACTAGAAGTTCAACTCTTCGGTTTAAATTTCTTGGCATTAGGTCAGCTGATGAAATATAAACTTTAGCTTCTCTGCTTGGCATAGAATTTCCATTTGCAAAGCAATAAATTCTTGAGTGCTCCAAAAATCTTCCAATAATACTTTTGACAATTATATTTTCTGATCTGTTTTTAATTCCAGGCCTCAAACAACAAACTCCTCTAACAAATAAAAATATTTTTACACCGGTGTTTGAGGCTTCATAGAATTTATCAATTATATTTGGATCAACTAAAGAATTCATTTTGGCCCATATTTCAGCATCTTTACCTTTTTTAGCGTTAGAAATCTCGTGCTCAATACAATTGTTTAAGGTATCTCTAAGATTAACAGGGGATATAGATATTTTATTAAGATTTCGAGGTTTCGCATATCCAGTTACATAATTAAAAAATTTTTCAACATCAGAAGCTAATTTTTTATCTGAACTAAACAATGACAAATCGGTATAAATTTTTGCATTAACAGGGTGATAATTCCCTGTTCCTAAATGAATATAAGTTTGAATTTTACCATGTTCCCTTCTTAAGATTAAAGATGATTTTGCATGTGTTTTATATTTTGCAAATCCATAGACAATTTGGACACCTGCTTTTTCTAAACTTCTTGAAAGCTGTATGTTTGCTTCCTCATCAAATCTTGCTTTAATTTCTATTAAAGCGGTTACAGTTTTTCCATTTTCAGCTGCTGATATTAAAGCTTTAACAATTGGAGAATCTAAGGTGGTTCTATACAAAGTCTGTTTTATAGCGATTACTTTATTATCATGAGCAGCCTGATTCAAAAACTCGATTACGGCATCAAAAGTCTCAAATGGATGGTGAACAATTAAATCTTTTTTTTTAATAGTATCAAAAAAATTATTATTAAATTCTTTTAATCTTTCAACTTCTCTTGGATTAAAATGTTTAAATCTTAATTTTGGATTTTTAATTTTGCAAATTTGATCAATATCTTGAATTCCTACAAGTCCTTCTACTTCATATATGTAATCAGAATTAACAAGTAGTTTGTTTGTAATAAAGTTAACTAATTCTTTATTACTGTTTCTTAATATTTCCAACCGAACAATATCACCTGTTCTTCTTCTTTTAAGTGCTAATTCAAAAGATCTTACCAAATCTTCAGCTTCTTCTTGAATTTCAACATCACTATCCCTAATAACTCTAAATAACATTTTCATTTCCAAATCATGATCAGGGAATATTTCTGATGCAAAAAAATTTATGACATCATCAATAATGACAAATTTTTTAAAATTTTTACCAGTGTCAATTTCAATAAATCTAGGTAAAGCTTTAGGGATAACGATTATAGAATTTAAAACTCTTTTTTTATTCTTCTTTTTTAATTTCATGACAAGGGCTCTCCCTTGATTTACAATAAAAGGAAATGGATGAGCAGGATCTATTGCGGATGGTGTTAGTAATGGGTATATCTCTTCATTAAAAATTTGTAACAGTTTCTTTTGATCTGCTTTTTTAAGATTTTCAGGTCTTGTCAAACGTATATTTACTTTTTGTAATTGAGATATTAGATTTTTATAAATTTTGTTTTGCTTATTAAGTAAAGTTTTAGTTTCTATCACAACTTCATTCATTTGCTCATCTGGAGTTAAACCATCAGAACTTAGAGATTCTACTTCTTGTTTTATTTGGCTATATAGTCCTGCAACACGAACCATGAAAAATTCGTCTAAATTTGAACCAGCTATTGATAAAAATTTTACTCTTTCATAAAGAGGGTTTTCTATGTTTTGGGCCTCTAAAAGCACTCTTTCATTAAATTTAAGCCAAGATAGTTCTCTGTTAATATATTTAGATTTTAGCTCTTCTTTGTCTTGTTTTTTTAATGCAGTCATATATTTACGCCTTATGCTCGAATTATACGTCATGCGACATGCAAAATCTAGTTGGGAAGATATAAATTTAGAAGACTACAAGCGACCTTTAAATAAGCGTGGAAAGAAAAATGCTAAAATGATTTGTGAATTTTTTGTTAAAAAAAAATATTATTTTGACTACATACTGGTTTCATCATCAAAAAGAACAGTGAAAACATTAAAAATCTTGTTAAAAAAAATTGATAAACCTAAAAAAATTATTTCAACAAAAAAACTGTATCTAACAAGTGAAGATAAAATTATCAATATTATAAAAAAAATACCTAAAAAATTTAAATCAGTTCTGTTAATAAACCACGAGCCTACTGTAAGAAATCTTGTCAGGCTTGTAAGTAAAAATCAAAACAGTAATCATTTTAAATTATTGAATTATAAATTTCCTACTGCTGCATTTGCAAAAATTAATTTTAATTTTAATAGTTGGAATCACATAGATAAAAAAGGATTGATTAAAGAGTTTATCAGACCCAAAGACCTTCAAGATTCTAAAGAATAACCAGCTGATCTAACTGTTCTAATTAATGGCTTAGTATTTTCAATATTTATTGCTTGTCTAAGTCTTCTTATATGAACATCAACAGTTCTTGACTCTACATAAATATTTTCTCCCCAAACATTATTCAGGAGCTGCTCACGCGAGTAAACTCTTTTTGGATTTTTAATAAAAAAATCAAGTAGTTTAAATTCTGTAGGTCCTAATGAAATTTCAGTATTATTTCTATATACACGTTTAGTAATTCTATCTATTTTTAAATCTGTAAACTCAACAACATCAACTGAAGACTGTGGTTTTGATCTTCTAAGAAGTGATTTTATTCTTGCGTTCAATTCTTTTTGACTAAATGGTTTGGTTACATAATCATCCGCACCTGTATCGAATGCTTTTAATTTATCTTCCTCTTCACCTTTTGCTGTAAGCATTATTATTGGGATGTCATTAAACTTTTTATCTTTTTTTAAATTTTTACAGATATCAACACCTGATAAGTCTGGAAGCATCCAGTCCATTAAAATTAGATCAGGTTGCTTGTCTTTAATTTGTTTGAGCGCTTCCTCTCCATTTTCACAGAAGCTAACTTTATGACCTTCTTTCTCTAAGTTATATTTTAAAAGAGTAACTATAGAGGTTTCATCTTCAGCTATAAAAACATGAGCTGACATTTATTACTTTTCTCCTGTTACTATTGGCTCTGTTCCTTTTGGACGATCGCCTTCTAAATATTCACCAGTAACTAAAAAATAAACTTGTTCTGCAACATTGGTAGTATGATCACCAATTCTTTCAATATTTTTAGTTACAAAAAGTAAATGGGTGCCGTCTTCTAAATTTTTTTCGTTATCTTTTAAATAACTAATTACTTCATTCATACATAAGTTAGTTAGATCATCAATTTGCTCATCACTTTCCCAAACTTTTATTGCTACAGCAGATGATCTTTCTAAATATGCATCTAGAACTGCTTTTAGTTGTTTTTGAACATTTGTTGATACTCTAATAAGCGCATCAACTAGATTTTTTGGCAAATTTTCATTTAATAAAAGAGTTCTCTTAGAAATATTTTTTGCTAGGTCTCCTATCCTCTCAAGGTCAGAAGAAATTTTTAAGGCCGTAACTGTTTCACGAAGGTCTATCGCCATTGGTTGTCTTAAGGCGATTAGATTTACTACTTGTTGCTCTATCATTGTTTCAATTTTATCAATTTTTTCATCCTCTTGAATAACACTCTCGGCATTATCACTATTTCTTGTAGTAATAGCTTGAATAGCTTTACCTAGAGCCTCTTCACAAAATCCACCCATTTTAATTATATTGCTGTTTAAATTTTTAAGCTCTTCTTCGTAAGACTTAACTGTGTGCGGTGCTTCAGTCATTATCCAAACCTCCCTGTTATATAATCCTGAGTTTGTTGTTGGTCAGGATTCTTAAATATCTTATCAGTAGAACCAACCTCAATCAATTTACCCAAGTGAAAAAACCCTGTTTGTTGTGATACACGTGCCGCTTGTGACATTGAGTGAGTTACAATAACAATGGTATGTTCTTTTTTCAGTTCATCAATTAATTCCTCTATTTGTGCTGTTGCAATAGGGTCTAATGCTGAACATGGTTCATCCATTAAAATTACCTCAGGTTTTACTGAAATAGCTCTAGCTATACATAGTCTTTGTTGCTGACCACCTGATAAACCTGTTCCAGGTTCATTAAGTCGATCTTTAACTTCGTTCCAAAGAGCTGCCTTTTTTAAACTATCTTCTACGATTTGATCAAGCTCATCCTTTGACTGAGCCATACCATGGATTTCAGGTCCATAAGAAATATTTTCATATAAAGTTTTAGGAAATGGATTAGGTTTTTGAAAAACCATTCCAATTTTTTCTCTCAATCTAACAACATCAGTACCTTTTTGATTAATATTGTAATCGTTTATTTTGATTTCTCCTTCAACTTTGCAGATATCAATAACATCGTTCATTCTATTTAAGCATCTTAAAAAAGTAGATTTACCGCAACCAGATGGACCAATTAAAGCTGTCACTTGTTTTTCTTGAATATCCATATTGATATCAAAGAGAGCTTGTTTTTCTCCATAAAAAACATTTACATTTTTTGCTTCTATTTTATTCATATTTTAGTTCCATTTCTTTTCAAATTTATGTCGTATCATTTGTGCTGCTAAGTTCATTAATACTAAAAATATCAACAAGACCATTATACAAGCTGATACTTTTTCAACAAAACCTCTTTCAGCACTTTCAGCCCAAATATAAATTTGAACTGGTAAAGAGGCAGCTGGATCCATGGGAGAACCTGGAATAGTATTAACAAATGCAACCATTCCAATTAAAATCAAAGGTGCAGTTTCACCTAAAGCTTGAGCAAGACCAATTATTGTTCCAGATAATGTGCCTGGTAAAGATAATGGAACTGTATGGTGAAGAGTTGTTTGCATTCGACTAGCTCCCATTGCAAGGGCGGCTTCTCTTATACTTGGTGGTACAGCTTTCAAAGATGCTCTAGCCGCTATAATGATCGTAGGTAAGGTCATTAAGGACAACGTTATTCCACCAACCAAAGGAGTAGATCTAGGTAAACCAAACACCGCAAGTAACACACCAAGACCCAATAATCCAAATACTATTGATGGTACTGCTGCTAAATTATTAATATTAACCTCAATAAAATCTGTAAGTCGATTTTTTGGTGCAAATTCCTCTAAATAAATTGCAGCTAGTAATGCAACTGGGAATGATACAGCTAAACAAACTAATATACTAAACAATGAACCCATGAATGAACTTGCAATACCAGCCAATTCCGCTTCTCTTGAGTCTGCGTTGGTAAAAAAGCTAAAATTAAAATTACTTTCAACTTTTCCTTCAGCATTTAATTTATCAAAAATTTTTAACTGATAATCAGTAACTCGTCTTCGTTCCTCTGGTAATTCCCTTGGATAATTTCCCTTAAAGACCTGATCCAGATCATCAGATGCTGTCAACTTAACTTCAACAATTTTTCCAAAATCATCTGGATTTGAAAGAATGTGATATTTTATTTCTTCTTCAAATATAAAAGCAAACATTCTTTTGATATCTGTAATTTGATCTTCGTTAGCGTTTTGATCTAATGCAGCAAAACTTTCAATACCGACATCAAAGTACTCAGAATCTTCAAGATCTTGAATTGAGGGTTTTTGATCTGCATCTAAATACATGAATTCAGGATCGTAATTTATAGGAATTGTTATCCAAGTTTTTTGAAATGCTGTATAGCCAGTAGAAAAAATTTTAAACAAAAATACAGCTAAAAACAATAAAGCTAAAACTATTGCTGATTTACCGTAAAATTGAAAACGCTTTTCTGATTTGTATCTTTTGTTTAGAAATTCTTCTCTATTAATCATATTTTTCTCTATATTTTTTAACAACTGATAAAGCTATTACGTTTAAAATTAATGTAACAACGAATAATGTAAGTCCTAATGCAAAAGCTGCTTGTGTTTTAGGATCTTCAAATTGTTGATCTCCAATTAGTATAACTACAATTTGTGCGGTTATAGTTGATGTAGATTCTAAAGGGTTTAAAGTTAAGTTTGCAGCTAAACCTGATGCCATAACAACAATCATAGTTTCACCAATGGCTCTTGATACTGCTAAAAGAATAGCGCCAACTATACCCGGTAATGCTGCAGGAAAAATTACTCTTTTTATAGTTTCAGATTTTGTTGCACCCATCGCATAACTACCATCTCTTAAACTTTGAGGTACACTATTTATTACATCGTCACTCAGACTTGATACAAATGGTATAATCATCACTCCCATAACTGCTCCTGCTGCAAGAGCGCTTTCTGCAGAGACATCTAAGCCAACGGCATTACCAATATCTTTTAAAAAAGGACCAACTGTTAAAGCTGCAAAGAAACCATAAACTACCGTCGGTATACCTGCTAATATTTCAATAATTGGTTTTGCAAATTGTCTAAATTTTTTTGACGCATACTCAGCAAGATAAATTCCACTTAACAATCCTATAGGAATTGCAACACACATAGCAATAAATGCTATAAAAAAAGTACCAGCAAAAACTGGTACTGCACCAAATGTATTGCTATACATTGATGGATCTAAAGCTTCACTAGCGTCTCTAACAAAAGCTTTTGCTGGATACCAATGCATTCCAAACAAATAATCAAAAAATGGAATAATTTTAAAAAATTCAATTGTCTGAAATAAAAGTGAAAAAACAATTCCAACAGTAGTTAAAATTGCGCCTAATGATGCAAAGAAAAATAACCATTGTAAAAAAATTTCTACAGGTTCTCTTGTTCGTGAATTTTTTGATAGTCTATTATAAGCATATGCAATCGAAGCAATCAGCAAACATAACACAATAACTGCTTTAGAGGCTGAAGCTGTACTTCTAAGTGATGCATATTTATTTGCCGCTCCTTGTAGTGCTGTAGTGACCTCTCCACTAAATTGTCCTCTTGAAAGTGACTTAGCTTTTTCAAATATAAGATTTAGTTCTCCTTCTAATAATCCTTGATCACTAAAATATTGTAAAACTATATATTTTACTACGGTTGGTTCAAAAACAGACCATAATGAAAAAATAATGAATGCAGGAGCTGCGCACCATATTGCTAAATAATAACCATAAAATCTCGGTAACGCTGTAAGTCTTGTATTTGTGGATCTTATGGCTAATGCTTTTTTACGGCCGAAAAAATAACTCGATAACGCTAGTAGGACGATGGTTAAGAATATTATCGAGTTCATTATGTAGATTTAATCTTGTATTAAAAAAAAGGCCCTAATGAAAGGGCCTTTTTAAATTTGTTAACAAATCAAAATTACTCGCTCATTGCTACAAGATCTATAGCGTTATCTCTTGTAGTTCTGTACATTGCTTTATCCAATGGTACTAAACCAATGTCAGCTAAGTAACCTCTTTTTCCAATTGTTCCAGTTTTTGTAAATTCTTTTACAAATTCATGTAAACCTGGAATTACACCTACGTGAGCTTTTTTCACATAGAAGAATAAAGGTCTTGCAACTGCATAGCTATAATCTTGAATAGACTCTAATGAAGGTTGTCCTCCATCAATACTTGCTGCTTGTAATTTATCTTTAGCTGCTAAGTAATAACTAAAACCGAAGAAACCAAACATATCTTTATCTTCAACTAGTTTTTGAATGATTAAGCTATCGTTTTCTCCAACTTCAATTGCTAATCCATCTTCTCTGTAAAGTTTTTGAGGTTTTTTGTATTTTTTATTTCCAGCTTCAAAACCAGCTTTATAAAGAGCTTTAGCCTCTTTAGTCATACCTTTTTTCATTACTAAAGAATTCCAAGCATCTCTTGTTCCAGAAGTTCCTGGAGGAATCATTACTTTAATTGGCTTATTTGGTAAGCTTGAATCGATCTCATTCCAGTTTTTGTAAATGTTATCAACTAATTTACCATCAACTACTGTGTGTGCTGCTAATGCTAAGTATAATTGTTCTTTTGTAAAGTTAACTGGCTCTGCATCTAAACTGTAAGCTAATGTTATACCGTCATTACCAATAATAATTTCTACAATATCAGTAATACCATTTTTTGCACAAAGAGCTTTTTCTTTATCTTTCATAGCTCTTGAAGCGTTAGTGATATCTGGATGAGCTTCACCTACACCTGCACAAAATAATTTAGCTCCACCACCTGTTCCAGTTGACTCGATGATAGGGGTTTTAAATCCTTGTTTACCGAATCTTTCAGCAACTACTGTTGCATATGGGAATACAGTTGAAGAACCAACGATTGTAATTTGATCTCTCGCTTGCGATGTAACAGTGCTTAAAGTTAGCACTAAAAACGAAGCAAGGATAATAGTTAGTTTTTTCATTGATATTTCCTTTCGTAATTAAATTTAATCAACGAGACAGTTATTAGGTTTGAATGTGGATATTAATATTACAAATATGTTACAGTTTTGTTAAAAACCTAACTTTTTAGTTGAAATTTTTAGTGACAACAATGGCGTCAAATTCGTCAGCTAAACTACCTTTACAGTGTATCGGGCTAACGCCTTCTCTAAAGGCGTGTTCGTTAGATGGTCTTAAAGTAACTTCTAGTTGTATCATGGAAACTAATTCTTTGATTTTTTTTTGTTCATATTTCCAAGAAGGCCAACTTGTTGGTGTAGAAAATGTTGAAACTACATATGACGAGGCTCTTGAAAAATTATAATTACTCTCGTTTTGATTTCTTAACAGATGATCTCTTACAGAAAAAAAAATATTCTTACATCTGTACATATCTGAAAAATAGTTAGTTTTTGTTAATGTTTCGCTCATTGGTACAGACACAATTAAATCAATTGTATTTCTCCAAAGTGATGAAACTACATCAGTATAAACATCAGAAATTTCAATTTCTTTATCAGGAAAATGCTTTTGAACTTGTGGTATCGCTGATTTCATATCCTCTTGTAATCTAAAAATACCAATATCGAATACAGTTAATTGCTGATTTCTTAAAATTGTAGAAATATCTGATGATATACTTTTAGTAATCATCGACATCAAAACAAATATAATAATTAAAATACCATTTAATACTTTAACCATATTAAAATTTTAATTTAACCAGGATGCAAATCAATAAAAGATTTGTTAAATATTTAGTCAATAAAGGTTAATTTTAAACAATTTTTTTAATTAGTTAATTTGTTGGAAGATAAATTTTAATTTCAGTACCATCATTAATTTTACTTAGAATCTCATAATCTCCCCTATGTTGAGCAATTATGTGTTTCATTATAGCTAAACCTAATCCTGTACCACCAACTTTTTTACTTTTTTCTGTGTCAACCCTAAAAAATCTTTCTGTTATTCTTGGAATTAAATCTTGAGGAATACCTATGCCTTCGTCTTTAATACAAATTAACATATTTTTACCAATTAATTTACCCTCACTATTTTGACTTTTGACATAAATATTTTTTTCATCATTAGAGTATTTAATTGCATTATCAATTAAATTTGAAAATACAGTTAACAATTTATCATTATCACCAAAAACTAAAGTTGGTTCAATAAGCTCAATATGTAAATTAATTTTCTTTTTTTTAAGAATTAATTCAAAGTTACTTTTAATATTTGTAAAAATATCATTTAAGTTCACAATTTTGTTTGGCTTAATATGTTCTTCTAATTCTATTCTACTTAAAATCAATAAATCATTAATAAGGTTTTCCATTCTAAAAACCTGATCAGACATAATCTTCATAAACTTTTTTTGTGCAACTGTATCATCTGAAGCTGGTCCAAGAATAGTTTCTAAAGAACCTTTAATTGAAACCAAAGGAGTTCTTAGCTCGTGACTAACATTAGCAACAAAGTCAGTTTTTAATTTTTGTGCTTTAGTTATTTCTGTAAAATCTTTAAGAAATAAAACAACAGAATCTGTCTCTGGAAATAAATGAGTAGGACCAGGAATAATATAAATTTTATACAATTGATATGATGGTAAATTAATTTCAACATTCACATATTTTGTTACCTGATCTTTAATAGCTTCATCAATTGTTTCTAATAATTTTGTATCTCTTATTACACTTGATATATTTTTATCAATTAAATTTTCGCCAAACCGTTGTTTTGCACTTTTGTTTAAATATTTAATTAAATTATATTTATCTAAAGCAAAAAATTGATCTTCCAATTCCTCAATTATTACACGTTTACCTAAATCGTCTTTGTTTGTTTTATTGATAGTGGGAGCAGTATTTATTGGTTTAATATTTTTTTTAATTAAGAGGTAAAATAGTACGATTATTATAATTAACAGAAAATAAATAATAAAATCCATACTATTTTAATGTAACAAATTTGAAATAATTTTTTAACTTTAAATACATGTGAATCTTTTATCAAAGTTTCATGACAATAAACAATATATTAAGAAAAAATAATATTACTAAAAAATTTAATATTAATACTCATGATTTTTTTAAACCTGTTTTTGATGTTAAGCTAGCTGAAAGCAGAAGTGAGATCAAACTTGCTCAAAAACTCAGATACAAAGTTTTTTTTTCAGAAAGGATACACAGTCCTATATTAAATATTGGAAATTTTAGGAGGGATTCTGATAAATTTGATAATTATGCAGACCATATAATTGTTAAATTTAGAAAAAATAAATTTTCAAAAACTAGAGTAATTGGCACCTATCGTTTACTTAAACAATCTGTAGCAGAAAAAAAATCAGGTTTTTATAGTTGCGATGAATTTAATCTAGACAATCTATTGAATTCAAAAATTTATAACAACATGCTTGAATTAAGTCGGTCATGTATATCTCAAAAATTTAGAAATAAAAATGTACTAAAATTAATGTGGAATGAAATATATCGTTATATTAATAAAAATAATATAGATGCTTTATTTGGCACAGCTAGTTTTTTAGACACTAATATTAATAAGATTGAGGATCAGTTAATTTATCTAAATAATAACCACAAAATGTCAGATAATATTAAAGTTAATGCATTAGCAAATTATAAAGTCAAAGTTGATTATGAAAAACCAATTGACATAAATCTTAAATTGGTTTCAAAGCTGCCAACCTTAATTAAAGCTTACTTAAAATTTAATGCATCAATTGGGGAAGGCGCAGTAGTAGACAACAGGTTTAAAACAACCGATGTTTTTATTTTTTTACCTATTGAAGAAATAAACAAAGATTATGTTAATAAAATTATAGATTGATGGAAAAAATTTTTAATAAAATATCTAAAGTTGATGAAATAAAATCTTTGTATAAAATTAATTATGAAGATTTAAAAGAGTCATCAAATTTTTGGAAAAAAACATTAGATATTTTAAATATCGATTACTACGCAGAAAATATAACCAATATTCCAAAAACAGGTTCGGCTATAGTTGTTGCTAATCATCCTTTTGGATTATTAGATGGATTAATAATTTGTTCTATTATTTGTGATATCAGAAAAGATTATAAAATTTTAATTAATGAAGAAGTGTCACAAATTGATCAAATAAGAGAATATTTGTTACCAATAAAATTTTCTAGTGTTACAGCAGATATTAAAAAAAACATAATTACTAAAAAAAAAGCAATTGAACATTTAAATTCAAATGGAATTTTAATTACTTTTCCCTCGGGAGAAGTTGCTACTTCTTCATTAATTTTTAATGAAGCTAATGAAAGAGAATGGAAGCCTTTAATAGGCTCTATAATTAATAAAACAAAAGCAGATATTGTTCCTGTTCGTTTTTTTGGGAAGAATAGTTTATTTTTTCACACAATAGGCTTTATAAACAATAGATTAAGAAGAGTTTTATTCATTAGAGAGCTTTTTAATAAAAAAAATAAAAAATTTAACCTAAGTATTGGAAAAAGAATTACTTTGCTTCAAAAAGAAAAACTAAGTAACAGGCAAATAGTTGAGAAACTTAGATCAATTGTATTAAATATTAATTAGGTGATATATTATTATAAAATATCCTTGCTGTTTCTTCCCAACTATATTTTTTAGCAAATTCTAGACAATCTTCTCGATTTACTTTTAGTGCCTTAAGTGCAGAGGTTTTAAGGTCCTGATCTAATGTATCTATTTTTGACCCACCTAATATATCCTTAGGACCAGGAACTGGATATGCAGCCACAGGTGTTCCACAATTTAAAGACTCCAAAACCACAATACCAAAAGTATCGGTTTTGCTAGGGAATACAAAAACGTCTGATGATGCAAAATGGGATGCCAATTCTCCATTGGTTTTTTCACCTAAAAAAAAATCATTTGGAAATTTTTTTTTCAAATTGTTTAGGTCTGGACCTTTTCCAATAATAACCTTAGTACCTTCAAGATCTAAATCTAAAAATGCTTTTATATTTTTTTCAACTGCAACCCTACCAACATATATCCATATAGGTCTTTTATAAGGTAAGTCTCTCTTAATAGGGTTTTTAAACGCGCCATGATTACCACCCCTAGTCCATGTAACCATTTTATTATTATCAACACCTAATGCAATTAACTCTTCACGCATGGATTCTGTTGTCACTAAAATTCTTTCAGCTTTATTATGAAAATTACATAAAAATTTTTCTGACCATTTAGCTGGAATGATAGGCATATAAAGTTTCATATATTTATCAAATCTTGTATGAAAACTTGTTGTAAACTTTAAACCTTTTTTAATACAATGTCTTCTTGCCATAAAACCAAGAGGCCCTTCTGTTGCAATGTGTATTGCATCTGGTTTAATTGAATTAATTAAATTACTTACACGAGGCCAAACATTTAATGACAATCTAATTTCATTATATTTGGGCATCGGTACAGTAAAAAATTGTTGAGGAGTAATATATTCAATTGTGTGACCTTGAGATTTTAATATTTCTCCAGTTTCATGCAAAGTTCTAACTACACCATTCACTTGTGGATAATATGCATCTGTTACGATTAGAATTTTCACGCTTATGAAGCTCGCTTTAAATCTTCTACGTTATCTTTATCTTTTTTATCTATTTCTTTTTTCTCTTTGTCCTCTGTTACGAATTCTTTCCTAACATTATCCCAATAAATAATTTCAAATGTTCCATCATATTTCTCTGCTAAAGCAGTACAGGATTCTACCCAGTCCCCACAGTTTAAATAATTAATTCCATCAAAATTTTGATCTTCAGCATGATGAATATGTCCACAAATTATACCATCATATTTTTTTCTTTTTGCATACTCTGAAACTGTTCTTTCATATTCACCTATATATTTAACTGCATTTTTAACTTTATATTTTAAAAATTTTGCTAGAGACCAGTAACTTTTTCCTCTTAATTTTCTGAAGAAATTTATCACAATATTTAATCTAAGTAATGCTCCATATGCAACTGATCCCAACTTAGATAACCATTTTGCATATTTCATTACACCGTCCCAAGCATCGCCATGGACTACAAGATATTTTTTTCCAAGCTGAGTTTCGTGAATAACCCTGTTAACAATATTGATATCTCCAAAATGCATTGGTATAAATTTTCTAAAAACCTCGTCGTGATTTCCAATTATATAAAATACTTTAGTACCGTGCCTTGCTTTTCTTAAAATTTTTTGGATTACGTCATTGTGTTGTTGAGGCCAATAAAACGTTTTCTGCATAGCCCACACATCAATTATGTCTCCTACAAGATATAAATTTTCAGACCTTGAAAATTTAAAAAATTCTAACAATTTATCAGCTTGACACCCTTTAGTACCTAAATGGACATCAGATATAAATAAGCTTTTGTAAGTTATTAAGGATTTTTTTAATTCCATATTTTCTTGTTTAAATTATTGATTCTATTATAAGTAGAATCATTTACTTAATACTGCATTTTTATGTTACAATTTTATTAAATATGAAATTTTGTCTAATATATAATAAGAAATCAGCAGGTGGAAGAAAGTCAAAATTTATCAAAAAAATACTTGAAGAAATATCGAATCACCACAAAGTTGATTTATTTGAAACATCGAGTGAGTCTGAAGCCTCTGAAATAATAAAAAACTTTGAGATAAACAAATACGATAGATTGTTAGTTGCAGGTGGAGATGGCTCTGTTTCTTTTGCAATTAATGAATTAATAAAAAATAATTTCAATCTCCCTAAGAATTTTGCCATTGGATATATTCCAGCTGGTACAGCTAATATTTTGCAAGCAGAATTAGGTATGACCAAAAATATAAAACATATAGCTAATACGCTTACTTCAGATAATTATGACAAAACATGTTTGGTGAAAATTAATGACAAGCATTTTATTTTAATGGCAGGCATTGGATGGGATGCCCAAATTGTAAATTCGATTGACTCTTATTTAAAGAAAATTCTAGGAAAAGTTATTTTCGGTATAAAAGGTTTCCAAAAATTTTTATCAATGAATAATAAAAAAATTAAAGTGTCGATAGATAAAGAAGATATATTTGCTGATTGGGTGCTTTGCTCAAATAGCAAATACTATGCTGGGCACCATAAAATTACCGACACACATATATTTGATAAAAAATTTACTACCTATATTTTTAAGGATCTCAAAAGATATAAATTACTTTATTATATTTATTTAATAGCTGTATATGGAAATTTGAATAAATCTAAATCTGTAATTACTGTAAATGTAGATAAAATTAAATTTGATGGTTTGGGAAATAATATACCCGTACAAATTGATGGTGATAATTTCGGTGAGCACAAAAAAATAATTATTTCGTCTTCAAAACAAGCATTTAATATTCTAAAAGCAGCTTAAATATTTCATTTACTTAATTTTGATAGTTTGCAATAATAAATTATTAAATTCATACAATTGGAGGTTGAGATGAAAAAAAAACTTAAAAACTTTGCAAAAAAGAAACAAAAAATTAGTAAATCAATTAATAAGTTCAAAAATAAGATAAATTTAAAAGAAAAAAAGTTATCTAAAATTAATATAAAAATTGCAAGTTTAGAAAAAAGAGCTGCTGAAAAAAGAGCAAAAAAAATAGCTAAGAAACAAGCTAGTGCAAGCTCAGCATCTGTAAATAATTAATAACTAAATTCGTCTTTCTCTCTTCTCAATTATGAAAAGAGAGAAAGTTGTTAATTAACAAAATTTAAAGTGAATACGAGAAGAATAATTTATTATTTAACTATAAATTTTGTAAGCAATCATTAGATAAGTTTAATTACAAAAATATTTATCTAATATTACAATTCAGTTAATTTAACGAACTCTTCCATAAACATCTTGATATCTAACAATATCACTTTCCCTCAAAATTGAACCGATTTGAGCTTCGACAATTTTAACAGGTTTTTTTCCTGGATTTTGAACTCTATGGATTGCTTCTAATGGAATGAATATATGTTCACCTGCCTTTTTAATTATAATATCTTTATTAAGAGTTATTTTTGCATTTCCTTGTGTGACTAACCAATGTTCAGCTCGATGATGGTGTTTTTGTAAACTTAAAATGCCTTTTGGTTTTACGTATAACTCTTTAATTAAAAACTCTTTGCCCTCAAATAGATTGGTATACCTACCCCATGGACGGTAATACACATTTGTTTTCTTAATATATTTATTTTTATTTTTGTCATACATCTTCAAAATTTCTTTCCAACTACCAAGATCTGACCAAGGAATATCTAGTTTGATAGCGTTAATTTGTTTGGTTTTCTCTAGAATTGCATAATCAAATGATTTGGCGGTTGCTTTTATAAATGAAGCTTTGTTTAGATAATATGTATTAGACTTATATTTTGCTTTATTAACAGCATTTAAACAATTTCTGTAAGTTTTAGGCTGATATTTTTTAAAGTTATTAATAATGGAGTCTTTTCGAAGATAAAACATTCCTGAATTCCAATAACCTTTATTCTTTATAATTTGTTTAGCCTTAGCTTCTTTTGGTTTTTCAATAAATCTTGTTACTTTATTAATATTACCTTTGATTTTTTTTGTTAAAAAATAACCATAATCACTCGTTGGAGATTTAGGTTTAATTCCAAAAACAAATATATTTTCTTCATTAAGATTTGATTTATTTTTATTTATCGCCTTATTAAAAATATTCATTTTTTCAATCAAATGGTCTGCTGTAAAAAACATTAACGGTTGATTGCCTGGAATATCTTTAATTAAAGCTGTACTTAATATCGCTGGTGCTGTGTTTCTTTTAGCTGGTTCTACAACTATTTTATATTTGCTTATTTTGTTTTTTCTTAAATGCTGTTTTACTTTGCTTAAGTATTTCTTATTGGTACTAATAATTGGAGAGTCGTAAATTGAGGCTTTTGTTCTCTCAAGTGTTTTTCCAAGCAAAGTCCAATTACCAAAATCAATAAACTGTTTTGCTTGATGATTTTTAGAATTTGGCCAAAGTCGAGTTCCAGCACCTCCACATAAAATAACTGGACGAATTTTCATTAAATTTCTGAATAATCCTTGACTTCTTTTTTCTTACCTGGATGTGTGGGTGCACCTAAATACGCAGGTCCAACTGTTTGTGCATATTTCCATAATGTACCAGACCCAAAATCTGATTTTCTAGCTTTCCATTTTCTTTTTCTTGCTGCCATTTCTTTTTTAGAAAGTCTTACGTTGATCGTTCCTTTTTTGGCATCGATATCAATGATATCTCCTGTACGTAAAAGGCCTATAGGACCCCCTAGAGCGGCCTCAGGGCCCACGTGACCCACACAAAAGCCTCTTGTGGCTCCAGAGAACCTACCGTCTGTAATAAGGGCTACTTTCTCCCCTTTTCCCTGTCCATAAATTGCACTTGTTGTAGATAACATTTCTCTCATACCTGGACCTCCAACAGGTCCTTCGTATCTAATTATAATTACATCACCATCGTGATACTTTTTGCTTTGAACAGCTTTCATTGCACTTTCCTCATTTTCAAAGCATCTTGCTTTTCCAGTAAATTGTAATTTTTTAAGACCAGCAACTTTAACGATTGCACCTTCAGGTGCTAAATTTCCATTTAATCCAACCACACCTCCTGTTGGTGATAATGGATTTTTATAAGATCTCATTACTTTTTGTTTTGGATTAAATTTAATTCCTTTTAAGTTTTCCTTCATAGTTTTTCCGGTAACAGTCATGCAATCCCCATGAATATATCCACCTTCATATAAAGTTTTTAATAACATTGGAACACCACCTGCTAACCACATATCTTTTGCAACATATTTTCCACCTGGTTTTAAATCTGCAAGATAAGGTGTTCTTTTAAAAATTTTAGCAACATCCATTAAATCAAATTTAATTCCTGCTTCATTTGCAATAGCAGGTAAATGTAATCCTGCATTTGTAGAACCACCAGTTGCAGCAACAACTGTTGCAGCATTTTCTAAAGCTTTTCTTGTAACTATATCTCTTGGTTTAATTCCTTTTTTCAAAAGGTTCATAACCGTTTTACCACTAGCTTTTGCGTATTTATCTCTTTCCTCATATGGAGCTGGTGTTCCAGCTGAATAAGGAAGTGCTAATCCAATTGCTTCAGATACACATGCCATTGTATTTGCAGTAAATTGACCTCCACAAGCACCTGCACTTGGACAAGCAACTAGCTCTAATTTTCTTAATTCTGCAGCTGACATTTGGCCTGTTGAGTGTTTTCCAACCGCCTCAAATACATCTACAACTGTTACGTCTTTTCCTTTATATTTGCCTGGAAGGATTGATCCACCGTATATAAATACACTTGGTACATTTAATCTAACCATAGACATCATTAGACCTGGTAAGGATTTATCACATCCTGCAATCCCTACTAAAGCATCATAACAATGACCTCTAACCGTAAGTTCAGCAGAATCTGCAATTACTTCTCTAGATATCAGTGAAGACTTCATTCCTTCATGCCCCATTGCGATACCGTCAGTTACAGTAATTGTGCAAAATTCTCTTGGAGTTCCACCATTAGCTCTAACTCCCTTTTTAACTGATTGAGCCTGTCTCATTAGAGCAATATTACATGGAGCTGCCTCATTCCATGTAGAAACCACACCAACAAAAGGTTTTGCTACATCTTTCTCGGTTTCCCCCATAGCATAATAAAACGATCTGTGTGGAGCTCTATCTGCCCCTAATGATGTATGTCTGCTTGGAAGTTTCTTTTTATTGAATTTAGCCATTATATACCCTTTATTGTTACTGATATTTTCTCAATATCATTCTTTAAATTATTATAATTATTTTTTTCTTGTTCAACAATCTCTTTTGGAGCACGGTCAACAAAACTTTTATTCTCTAATCTTAGAGATATTTTATTCATTTCTTGCTCTAATCTACTTTGTTTATTTGTTAAATTTTCTTTAATTAATTTTAAATCAACGTCTTTATCAAAATAAATCTTAAACAAATCACCAGAAACAACCATTGTCGCAGCAGGTTTATCTAAATCCTTATCCAATATACTATTTATTCTTCCTAGTTTTTTTAGAATAATTTCATTTGTATTAATAAAGTCTTTTTGATTTTTATTAATATTGCTTATTGATACATCAATAAATGAGCCTGGACTTACATTTAGCTCATTCTTAAATGATCTAATTTCTGAAATAATACTGATGATATTTTCAACCTGTTCTGTGCTACTATCCTTATTAATTTCACCAGATAACCAATTTTTAAGCATCAGGTAATCTTTACCGTCATTATCAAATTTATTTTTAAGCCAGATTTCTTCGGTAACAAAAGGTATAAAAGGATGTAACAAAATCAAAATTTGTTTGAATACAAAAGATGATACCTTTTTAACCTCTGCTTTAGCTTTTTCGTCTTCTGAAAATAGTATTGTTTTAGATAGTTCCAAATACCAATCACAAAACGAATGCCATGCAAATTGATAGGCATTTTTAGCAGCCTCATCAAATCTATAATCTTGAAGGTTTTTTTCTATCTTATTTTTAGTTTCAACAAGTTCTGAATAAATCCATTTGTTAATATTTACATTTAAACTTGGAACTTTATCTATATCTTTAAAATCACATTCATTAGTGATTAAAAAATTATTTGCATTCCATAATTTATTTAAAAAATTTCTATAACCTTTTACTCTATCCTCAGAAAGCTTAACATCTGTTCCTGGTGAAGCCATTGATAACAAAGTAAATCTAAGTGCATCAGCACTATATTTTTCAATTAAATCTAAAGGATCAATTACATTTCCTTTTGACTTAGACATCTTTTGTCCCTTCTCATCTCTAACCAATGCATGAACGTAAATATCTTTAAAAGGTTCTTTGTTTAAAAACTCTGTACCAAACATAATCATTCTAGCTACCCAAAAAAATATAATATCAAAACCTGTAACTAAAACTGACGTTGGGTAAAATTTATCAACAAATTTATTATCATTTGGCCAACCAAGTGTAGCAAAAGGCCATAAACCAGATGAGAACCAAGTATCTAAAACATCTGGATCACGATTTAATTCAACATCTTTACCGTAATGATTTTTAGCTTGTTGTTTTGCATCATCTTCATTTTCAGCAACAAAAATTTTTTCATCAGGACCATACCAAGCAGGTATTTGATGGCCCCACCAAAGTTGCCTAGAAATACACCATGGTTCAATATTATTCATCCATTGGAAATAAGTTTTTGACCAATTCTCAGGAAAGAAATTTGTCTTCTTTGAATTTACAACTTCTTTAGCTTTAACCGATAATTTACCAGCATCGGCAAACCATTGCTCCGTTAGGAAAGGTTCGATTATTGAATTAGATCTATCTCCGTAAGGAACTTTGTTTTTTATATTTTCTTCTTTTACAAAAAATTCCTTTTCTTTGAGTTCTTTTAAAATTCTTTTTCTAGCTTCAAACCTATCAAGGCCAACATAATGTTCTGGAGCATTTTTATTTATTTTGCCAGCTTCAGTAAAAATATTAATTATTTCAAGATTGTTTCTTTGACCAACATCATAGTCATTAAAATCATGAGCCGGAGTTATTTTTAATGCTCCTGTTCCTTGCTCAGGATCTGCATAATCATCTTCAATAATTTTTATTTTTCTTCCAACAATTGGAATGGTAACTGTTTTTCCAACAAAGGATTTAAATCTTTCATCTTTTGGATTTACAGCTATAGCTGTATCACCAAGCATAGTTTCGGGTCTTGTTGTTGCAATTGTAATAAATTCTTCTGTTCCGTCTATTGGATATCTAATGTAATAAATTTTAGAATTTACCTCTCTTTGATCTACTTCAAGATCTGAAATAGCTGTTTTTAAAACTGTGTCCCAATTGACTAATTTCTTATCTTTATAAATAAGTCCTTTATTATATAGATCCACAAAAACCTTGATTACAGACTTTGATAAATTTTCATCCATAGTGAAGGCATTTCTTGACCAATCACAAGAACAACCAAGTTTTTTTAATTGATTAATTATTATGTCGCCATATTGATCTTTCCACTCCCATACTTTGTCAATAAACTTTTCTCTACCAATTTCATTTTTATCAATTTTTTCAGAAGTTAATTTTTTCTCAACTAAAGCCTGTGTAGCAATACCTGCATGGTCAGTGCCAGGTTGCCATAAAGTTTCAAAATTATTCATTCTATGATAACGAACTAACAAATCTTGAATTGAATTGTTTAATGCATGACCCATATGCAAACTTCCAGTTACATTTGGTGGAGGAATTACAATTGAGAATTTTTTTGAATTTTCCTTTGGTTTAAAAAGACCATTTTTCTCCCAATAAGAATAAATTCTATTTTCTACATCAGAATGTATATATTTATCGCTACTCATTGATTTTAAAGTTTATAATTTAATAATCTAAATTAACAATAATCAATTTGGATCGTTATTTAATAGACTAATAGAAAAAATTTATTATAAAAAGGCATCTGTAGCTATTAGCTAAAAATAAGATGGCAACGTGGCGGAATGGTTACGCAGAGGATTGCAAATCCTTGTATCCCGGTTCGATTCCGGGCGTTGCCTCCAAAAAAATTCTTGTTTTAGTTATAAAAAAAAGTAAGTTGGCATTTTACATTCCTCGGTAGCTCAGTTGGTAGAGCAGTTGACTGTTAATCAATTGGTCGCAGGTTCGAGTCCTGCCCGAGGAGCCAGAAATTATTTTAAATAGAATTTTCTTTTGAGTTTAAACTAGGGTCTTAATTAAATTTTAATTAAACTGCTTTTGAAATTCCTGATCCAGAAATTTGTAAAGATTTATTAAATTTTAATTTTTGATCAGCATTAAGCTCTGAATATAATTTTACCAAAAAATTATAATTAACATTCATATGACCTTCTTGTGATTTTTCTAGATTTACTAAATATTCTGAAAAATCTTCGAAGAAATAATTAATTGGCACTTTTAAATAATTTGCAAGTTGCAGTAATCTAATTGAACTTACCCCATTAGTGCCTTTTTCATATTTTTGAATTTGTTGAAATGTAACATTTATAGCTTTTGCCACTTTAGTCTGCGTTAAACCTAAAGCTAACCTTCTTAGCTTAAGCTTATTACCTAAGTGTTTATTGAAATTATCTTCCATTAAGACCCCTCTTAATTAAATTTTATAAAGCTCATTCAACCTATTTATTAAAGTTACTGCAATAGAAAAATTTATTTTTTTTTATAAGAAATTTGAAAAAATCAAAATACTGTCAAGCATTTCTTGAATAGAAAATTGACTTATTTAGATTGTTTAATTCTTATATTATGCCTTATAGTAGTTATATTTTTTAAAGAATTTGACTTAAAAATAGCTTAGTTCTATCACTCTTCGGGTTTGCAAAAAACTCCTTAGTTTCAGCTCTTTCAACTATCATACCCTCATCCATAAAAATAACTTCATCTGCAACCTCTTTTGCAAATCCCATCTCATGCGTTACTACAATCATTGTCATTCCTGCTTTGGCTAAATTAACCATTGCATCTAACACTTCTTTAATCATCTCCGGGTCTAGAGCTGATGTAGGCTCGTCAAATAACATTATTTTTGGCTCCATACATAGTGCTCTAGCAATTGCACATCGTTGTTGTTGACCACCAGAAAGTTGTCCTGGATATTTATTAGCTTGGTCTGAAATTTGTACTTTTTCTAAGTGCTGGAGAGCCAAATCTTCTGCTTCTTTTTTTGGCATTTTTTTTACCCAAATTGGAGCCAGCGTACAATTATCTAAAATAGAAAGATGGGGAAATAAATTAAATTGTTGAAAAACCATCCCAACTTCAGCTCTAATTTTTTCTATGTCTTTAGTGTCCTCTGTTAATTCATTTCCGTCTACTATAATTGAACCTTGTTGATGTTCTTCAAGTCTGTTTATGCATCTAATTAATGTTGATTTACCTGATCCTGAGGGACCACACACAACAATTTTTTTATTCTTTTCGACTTCTAAATTAATATTTTTTAATACTTGAAAATCACCGAACCATTTATTCATTTCAGTAATCTGAATTATTTTATCTGACATTATCTTTCCGTTTTATATTTTTGTTCTAAATTATAACTATATTTACTCATTGCATAGCAAATAATAAAAAATAGTACTGATGCAAACACATAACCTTCCATTGCAAATCCTAGCCACTCTGGGTTTGTTTTAGCAAGATTTAGCATTCCAACAATTTCTAAAAGTCCAACAACAAATATTAAAGGAGTATCTTTTACAAGCGCTAAAAAGGTATTAGCAATGCCAGGGATTACAAGTTTAAGTGCCTGAGGTAAAATAACTAATATATGCATTTTCCAATAACCCATTCCTAAAGATTTAGCAGCATCATATTGACCTCTTGGTAATGCTTGCAAACCACCTCTAATAACCTCGGCAACATAAGCAGCTTCAAATAATGAGATTGCAATAATTACCCTTACTAATTTATCAATAAACATATCTTCAGGTAAAAACATTGGAAACATTACTGAGGACATAAATAATACCGTAATTAATGGAACGCCTCTCCAAAATTCAATCATTCCTATTGAAAAATATTTAATTATTGGAAAATCAGACCTTCTGCCCAAAGACAAAAACAAACCTATAGGAAAACAGAAAATCAAACAAAAAAATGATACTATAAAAGTTAAAGATAAACCTCCCCAAGCGCCTGTCTCCACCCACTCTAATGCTTCTAATTTACCAAGTTCAATAAGCTCTTCATAAAAAAATACATATTTTAGCAATATATAGAATGTGATTGGAACTATAATAAAATAAT
>CACAIU010000011.1 GCA_902532645.1 uncultured Pelagibacteraceae bacterium
AAATAATAATACAATCAATAAGAGACTTTTTTAAATCAAAAGAAAAAAAAGGTTTAAAACCTATATTTTTTGAAAGCATTGGAGATCAAAACACTTCAAGAGATGAAAGGCTCAAGAATTTAATAAAAGTCTTAGAAAAAAATGGATTTAAAATCAAAAACAAAAAATAATATTTTTGATTATTGAAAAAAAATCTAAATTTAGTATATTAATCTTTAGGTAGGGTTTAAATGTTTGTTGAAGGCAAGATATATACATAAACTTTACTGACCAGTGTATATTTCCTGCCTTCAATGCATTGCCGACTTTTTAAGAGGTAAAACTTAAGTTTTATCTGAGACTTAAAAAGAATAGGTGCATACAATCTATAAATCTTTTTACCTAAAACTAACAATTAAGAACGAAAGTTCTAAATGGTAAAATATATATGGTCAGTAAAATAGACAGATTTATCTTTTTTGAGCTTAACGTTCAGAAAGGTAAATATGAAGGTCAAAAAATCAAGAAAGATAAAATCGCTCACAGATCACGAAAAGCTTATTAACTTAATAGCTGTTCAGGGCGAGAAAGATATCGGTAAGTTACTCAGTTCAATTGATAGAGTTTTTATTGAATTATTTAATCTTAAAGAATCTGAACTACCCTGGTTAAACACTAATACCGATAAAGAGTGGGATGATTTTATGAGAAAATCACGTTTAGCTTTTTATCGAATTTATTTTGAATTAATCCAAAAAGAAAGGGTTCTTCACTAATGGATAAAATAACAGAAATTAGGATAGAGGAAGTTTTTGATGAAGAAAATGATCAACATTATTATTGGATTTACTATTTTAAAAATGAGGAATTAAAAATCATAGGTAAATCTTCAGTCAAACCACAATGTTACAAACAAATTGCGAGGTATGTAAAATGAATAACTATTTTAAAAATAAACTTAAAGATCGTCTAACTTACTGTAAAAGTTGGAAACATGATATTGACATGTATTTAGCTAACAAGGAAATTACAAAACAAGCTGATAAAGAATTTTACAAAACAAGGCCTGTCTTAAAACTTGTTCTAAATATATATTTTTTACCATATAATCTGTTGAGATTAGCAAGATACTTAAGGATAAGACATGAGTATAAAAAAAATGAGATAGAGATGGTAGTTTTATCAGAAAAGTTAAAAGAATCAGTTTTATCAAAAAAATTAAAAGAGAATAAAAATTGGAGAACTTATGGCAATAAGTAGATCTAAGTGGGATAGCTTTATAAAATGTCCTTTGTGTTTTTATCTTTTAGAAAAACATCAAATCAAGCCTCCAGATACTCCAGGTCATCCAATTAATTCTAGAGTAGACGCCTTATTAAAAGAAGAATTTGATGAATTACGAGCAAAAGGTGAACCTCATCCAATATTCGAAGAATATAATTTAAACTTTGTTCCTTATAATGGTCTTGATCCAGAAACTTTAAAAAAATATAGGTTTAATAGAAGTGGTGTTAGAGCTAAATCAAAAAAAACTGGCATAGAAATATTTGGTGCTTTAGACGATTTGTGGTTAAACAAAGATACTGATGAAATAGTTGTTTTAGATTATAAAGCTACGTCTAATAAAAAATTAGTAGACTTTACTTCATCAGATAAACATTATCATAAATCTTATTTAAGACAGCTTGATTTTTACGCTTATCTTTTAAAGTTAAATGACTTTAAAGTTCAAGATACAGGTTATTGGTTGATTTGTAATGCTCAAGATGAAAGTCAAAAAACATTTAACAAAAAAGTCAATTTTAAAACAACATTATTACCCTACAAATTAAAGACAGATTATATTGAGGATACTCTTGTTGATTTAAAAAGTTGCTTAGATTCTGAAAAAATGCCTATTTCAGGTAATGATTGTGATAATTGTAGATGGTATAATGAAAAAAAAAACTTGAAGAAATAGAATGAGCCAAACTATAAAATGTCCAAGTTGTGGAGAACTAATTGATGTTGATGAACAAATTAGGAAAGATGCTGAAGAAAAAATTCGAAATGAATACAATGAAAAAGAAAAAAAGAAATTAGAAAATGCACTAAGAAAAGAACTTAAACCTCAAATTGAAAATGAAGTTAAAAATTCAGTTAAGTTTGAACACGATAAAGAACTTCAAAAAGAGAAAACGAAAACTTCAAGGATGGGTGAGGATTTAAAGAAAGCAAACAAAGCTTTGGCTAAAACACAAGAGTCACTTGACAAAGCACAAAGACCAATAGATCAAGGATCTCCAGAACTAGATGGTGAGGTACAAGAAATTGTTTTAGAAAATTATTTAAGTAAGAGATTTCTAAATGACGTGTTTACACCTGTTCCAAAAGGTAAACCAGGCGCTGACACCATTCAAGAAATCATGGATAAAAATATAAGTTGCGGTAAAGTTTTATGGGAAAGTAAAACTGTAAAAAATTTTTCTGAAAAATGGGTGGAAAAACTTCTAGATGATATGTCTGTAAACAATATTGGTCTTGGGGTTTTAGCAACTGAAATATTACCAAAAAAAATGAAAGAAAAATTTGAGTTTAGAGAAAATAAAAAAATAATAATTTGTAAATTTGATGAGACTCTCGATGTTGTTAGTGAAATGGTAAGACAGCTTGCTTTGACAGTGAATATAGTTAAAAATCAAGGAACGAAAAATCCAGATAAATCTCAAAATGAATTATGGCAGATATTCAATAGTGAGACTTTTATAATTGAATTTAGAAGTTTATTAAAAACTGCAATTCAAGAGAAAAGTCAAATTGAAAAAGATAAATCAAATGATGACAAAAGTTATAAAAAAAGAATTGCTTTATGGAATGATAGAAAAGATCATCTTGCAAATATAGTTAGGACTCTTTCGCAAGTCGAGGGAACAAAAATGACAACTAATTTAATTCAGATACAAGATGGTATTGAAGATATTGATGATGAATGACGAGATAAATTAAATGGAAAAGAAAGATAAGAATAAGTGGACCAATAAATTTAGGGCTTTAGGAAAAAAGAAAGGATCTCGTCAAGATTTTATCAAATTATACAAAGAAATGAAAAATGCCAAAGAGGATAATAAAAATAATAAAGATAATCACGATAATAAAACTGAAAAATATAGTTGGAAAGACTTGATAAAAGATAGTGAAAAATAATAAGTAAAGTTCTAAAATTAAGATGAATTTTTTAGATAAATTTAGATACACTTATGATGATTTGAATGAATTAGGAATTGTTCAAAATAACAAAAACGATACTAAAAATTTTAATAATCAAAACTTAAGAAACTTGTTATCAAGTTCGGTTAAAGTAAGTGAAAACTTATTTCCAAAAATTTCTAGTTCCATTGACAATGTTTTTAATAGGCTTGGTGTTAAAAATAATTTTAATTTTTTTATTACTGCAAATCATATTCAAACTCAGGCAGCGTGCGCAATGATGCCCCAAAGTTTGAATGCAGAAATAATTATTACCTCAAAAATGGTTGAATTGTTAAATCCTGGTGAGTTAGAGAGCGTTATTGCCCATGAGATTTCTCATTTCTATTATCAACACAGCCTTTATCCACCTATTGAAAAAGCAAGGACAAGAACTGAATATCTTAATTTTCTTAATTTAAGTAGAGCCGCAGAAATTTCAGCTGATCGTGCTGGTTTATTAGGTTCAGGGAGTATCGAGAATTCCTTAAGAGCGATGCTAAAAATATCTACAGGTTTAAGTGATGAACACATCTCTTTCAATTTTAGTTCTTATTTAGATCAATTGAGAGAATTAAAAGAGTTACAAGGAAATAGTAATCTACTTTATGCTACACATCCAACATTTCTTAATCGAATGCAGGCTTTAATATGGTTCTCAATGAGCCATGAATATAACGAATTTTTCAAAACAGACAAAAAAGGTATCTATGATTTAAAAGTGGTTGATAGAAAGATTAATGAAAGTATAAAAAAAGTAATTGGAAATGAGCTAGATAACTCTAACAAAGAAATAATTAATAAAGCATTATTATGGGGCTCGCTGAGTATCTATCTTGCAGATAAAAAATTTTCTAAAGTTGAACAAGAAAAATTCAAAAAGAGATTTGGAGAAAAAGCAGCAGTAAGTATAAAAAGTCTTTTAAACATATCAAAGATGTCTGTAGTAGAAAAGAGAATTGAAAATGCCTTTAACGAGGCTAAAATTTTAATGAAGTCTGATAAACAGAAGATAATATCAACTTTAAAAGAAATATTTGCTGAGTCTGATAATCATAATAAAGATGCAAGTTCTATTTTAAAAAAATTAATCGATACAATAAAATAGTGGTAAATTATTTATTATATTGAGATCTCAAATTTGCAGCTAAATCTCTCATTTCTTTAGCTCTTTCTCTAATCATTTTATCGGTATTATTTGTTAGAGCATTCCATCGACTATATTCTTTTCTTAAAATTTTAAGCTTCTCATCTTTAGTCATATCTTTATTAATCCCAAATACACTTTCCTCTACCTCTTCACCAAAATCTACAAATTTTACAGATGAAGTTTTTTGTTTTTTAATTTCTTGATATTTCTCTTTATTTAATTCTAGTTCTTTTGAAACCTTGTCTATGAACTTATTTTCTTTACTATTAAAAGTTTCATCTTTTGTCGCAAGATTAAGTAAAAAATCTATTATTTCATATCTTTCGTGTATTACAGAATTTTTCTTTAGGTCTTTTAGAATATCATCTAAATTTAATTTTTGATTTAAAGATTTTTCATAATTTTTTTTCAAACTAAGTATTTTATGGATATTTCCTTCAATAGAAAAATCGCCATATCTCACTGAGTCTTTAATTTTTTCTAAATTAGCTTTTTGATTATTTTTATCATCCTGGTTTAAAGCTAAGCTTAAAGCAATTTTTAGATCATTATATTTACGTCTATTAATTTCTAAATATCCAGGCTGTTTGTACTCAACTTCTATTTCAGAGGATGAATAAGACAAAATATCTGTATAATCATTATATTCATCAAATCCTTCTGAGTAACTGTCTAAAAAATACTCCTCTGCTCTGAAAGTTGGACTATCATAAGAAATAAATCTTCCATTGTTTTCATCAAACTTTTGATCTTCAGTGCAGATAAAAGTTCTAAAAGACAGTTTCCTTTTTCCATACTTTGGTAATTGTAATTTTGAGTAAGGAAAAGCTAATTCAGTAGGTTGTAATTCAGTAGGTTTTAATTCAGTAGTTTGAACTAAAATTCCATTACCTTCAGACCATGATAAATCCTCTGTTTTAACTACATGACAATTATTGAGAAAATATTGTCCTGTATCTTCACCATTGTCTTGAATTTTGAAATACTTATTTTCATCTAAATCAGTGACATCATAAATATAAATTTTAAGATAAATTTTTTTCTCTCCAAAAACTCGATCGTAAATTTCTTCATCAGTAGGTAAATTATTTAATTTAACCACAAATGATTCTTTTCCAGCCACTTTCTTTTTACTGACACTCGTTGAAATATAAATTTTATCTTGGTAATCAGAACCATAATCATCTTCATCATATTCTGGCTCAACTTGAAGATCCATTTTTTCAATCTCCTTAATTCTCTCAGTATTAAAATCAGGATATTCTAAAAAAAAACTTTTACAAAAATCATCTACTGCTAACTTAGATTGAGCTTTATTAAATCTATACTTTGATATTAACCAATGTTCAAAATTATTTGCAATATCTTCAAAGCCAATATTATTAAAATTTTTTAAAGTAGGTTTAGTGGAAAGCTCTGCTTTTTTTTTATTTGAAAATTTCCAAAACTTTTTATCTGATTCATATTTGATAAAAATATTTTTTTTTTTATCAACCATTTCATTTAAAAAAAAGTTCAAGGATGTCTCTGAAATTTCATCAACAAATAGTTCCTTCTTTTTATCTTTGACAGAAATTAATTTTTTAAAGTTTTTAATATTTGCAGGTACATCTTTATCCCAATCTCCTCCAATAACTTTTCCTGTTAAAATGTATGAATAGCAACACTCTTTTTTTAAATTCAGACTACTTAATTTTGAAATAATTTTTGAATTAAAAATCAAACTAAAAAAATTGAGTTTGAAATTGATATCTTTGTATTCAGGTTTCAATAAACTTGTAAGAAGTTTGGCATCTTTGTTTTTCCAATCTTTTATATAGTCAGAATTATAAGAATGTCTTGCATCAGAAAAACGTTCTGCAATAGTTTCTAACTTTAAAATTTCCTCACGTCTTCCTATCCAATCTTTATGGTTGTAACCATAGTCTGCATCTACCCACTCTTTAAACAATAGTGATCCTGCTTTTTTCAACCAATAGTCATCACATGATTTTTTGTTCAATTCTATTGCTTTTTTAAAATTTATTAATTTGATTTTAAACTTTTTTATCTGAGAAATTTTTTTTCTTTTTATTTTAAATTCAATCGTATCTCCAACTTTATACTTCGATTTTTCTTTGTTTAAATCATTAAGAGAATTTATCTTTACAGAATTGATTTCTAATAATATGTCTTCTTGCTCAATATAATCGTTGTAATTATATTCAATACCATAACTTTTAATTACCATTTGTTTTTTTTCTTCTTTTATATCTATTCCCCAAACAGCATGTGTCTTTTTATAATTTTCAAAAGTTAATGTTTTGATTTTTACTTTTTGAATTTTATTTTTTCTTTCTACTTCAAAAGTAGCTTCATCTCCCCAGTTTATTTTGTTTATTTCATTGTCGAATTCAATCTCTTTATTGTTTACCGCAATATCATTTATAGATTTGATTTTATCACCGAGTAATAACTTTCCGTCAGCGATACCTCCTTTTTGTATGAAAACTATGAATAACTTGACCTCGTTATTTTTTGGATCTTGAAATAATTCTATGTCAAATCTTACTTTATGTTTTAGTCTTTGAGGGTCTTTTTTAATATTTTTTTTTTTAATCACAAAAAAAATTATTCAATTACTATATGTTCAATTGCTTCATAGTTTTTTCTTAAATCTTCAGCAGACTCTGGTCTTATTGATACTTCGTATTTTTCCTTAGTTGCTTCATCCTCAAAAACACAATGGAGTTTACCAGAGGTGTCATACGTATAGGTTACATCGATAGGTCTACCTTTAGGCTTTTTGTCAGGAAATTTTAATTCACCTTGGTGAATAATATTTACAAATTCTCTATTTCTTTCTCTTCCTTCACTTTGAGTAATATCAATCGAGATAGACTCTTGATCATCATAAAGTGTCACTAGTCTTGAATTTTTTGTTGCTGGTAAAGGAGTATCTCTATCTATCAAAATTAAATTAGCCGTAACTTGTCTATTTAAAACAGGGTCGTCTTCTTGGACTAATGTTCCCAAATAAAAATTACAAACATCTTGAAGTTTAACATTTGAGATTGCTTTTTTTTGTGCCTCATTTAAATTTTTCTTTGATTTTAAACCTGCATAAATTGCAGCTCCTGCCGCTACAGCCTCATCAACATTTACACCTTTCAATGGAGGTTTTTTCATAACCTGTTCAATAGTTTTTGTAATTATTGGAATTCTAGTTGATCCACCAACAAGCAATGTATGACTTATGTTTTCAGCTTTTAATCCACTGCCATCTAAGGCCTCTTCCATTAGCATTTTAAGTTTTTCAATGTGTGTTTGTATTGATTGTTCAAATTCTGCTCTTGTAATTTCTATCTCCTTTGCACCATCAGGTCCATCAATCGTTTCTATTTGTTTATCTCTTACTGACAAAACCCTTTTTACTTGTTCAGCGACTTCCATATATTTAGAATAATTATTTTTGATATCTAATTCTTTACCACTTAATTTTTTATATTTTTCATTTATTAAATTTATTAATTCTTTATCAAAATCTTTACCGCCTAGCCATTTATCACCTCTGCTAGTTATTACCTCAACTTCTTCGCCCTGAACTTCACAAACAGTTACATCAAATGTTCCACCCCCTAAATCAAACACCAAAATTTTTCCTGTTATTTTTTTTACATTTGGCAAACTTGCATAATAACAAGCAGCAGCAGTTGGTTCATTGATTAGACTTATAACCTCAATCCCAGCCATTTTTGCAGCATCTAAAGTTGCCACTCTTGCTTTTTCAGCAAATAATGCAGGAACAGTTATAACTGCTTTTTTAACATCAGATGCATAACCTTTAAGTTTCGATAATATGAAAGAAGAAATTTGAGCTGGTGAATAATATTCTTTATTATTTTCATCTTTATCAACCCATTTTCCCTCATCTACTGAATAAACAACATCATTTTCCATTTGCCTTTTGGTCTCAGTAACAACCTGTTTAGGAGCTGTCTCCAAGGCATCAAGTGCTTTGTCACCGACAATCATATTTTGATCTTTTATATAAACAGAACTTGCTGTAATTTTTTTATTATTATCTGTAGATGCTAATACTTCAGGTGTACCTAAATCATCCAATTGTGCAATCGCACTATATGTAGTTCCTAAGTCTATTCCAATAATTTTACTCATTTTATATTTTCAATTATATCAAAATAATAATATCTTACTTAAACAAGTTAACTCATGAATATTAAAGATACAAACAAAATATCAAGTTTAGATATACTGGATACCAAATGTAATTTCAAAATATTAGAATTGGAAGGTATAAATTTAGATGATGATTGGTCAAAATTATCTAAACTTAAAAATTTAGAAACATTAATCCTTAAAGATAGCTACATAGATTTTAAGAAATTTTATAATGCAATTTTTTCACTTAAAAAATTGAATAAATTAAAATTAAATCATTATTGTTATTTTAATAAATCAAAAAACGATAAATTTGAAAAAAATTTAAAACTGCTCTCTTTAAAAGAGTTCTGCCTAGAATTTCCAAGGCCAGATGAACCAGATTTTGAAATAAATACTTATTGGCAAAAAAGTTATGAGAATAAATATAATTCAATAACTGATGTTCCAAATAGCCATGCTGTGTTTCCAAACTTAGAGATTATTAAATTAATAAATTATGAAACCTACAAACAAAGAATTCTTAAAGAAGATGAATACAATAAAAAAATATTTAAAGAAATTTATTGGAATACAAAATTAGATGATCTCAAAAAATTCAAAAAATTAAAAAATATAGTTATTAATAATGGAAATATAAGCGACTTATATACAAACGGATTAGATCATTTTGTAAAACTTTTAGAAAATCAGAAAATTAAATTTACTATAAATAATGTTAATGAAACCTCAAAATTAAATCTTGACTTTAAAACTGTTAATTTTTTTTGTGGTTTTGAGGATACTAAAGCTAATCTTTGTCTTCAATTAGATAACGAGTTTTTAAATATCTTACGAGAAAATAATATAGTTATAGATCAAAACGTTTTTAATATAAGTGAATTTGATTATTACAAAAATACTCACAAATATGGCAAACCCTATGTAATCAAAAAAAATAAAAGTTATGAGGAAGTAATCAAATCAAATCCAACTTGTTTCATTTTTAAATCATGTTTTAGGTTTTTAAATACTAATAATTCTGGAGCTGATAGAGGAAAAAAATTGGATGTCATGGAACATCTATTTAAAAATCAAAATAATTTAGAAACAATTATTTTTGATTTATCCAAAAATGATAATTATGACACCGGTATTTGGATTTGGAGTGCAGATCAAATAAGTTTTTTAGTAAAATTTATTTATGAACTCAAATTAAATAATAAAGATACTCGAATATTCATTTATCATCCTGAAATTAAAAAGTTATTAAATGAAAAAGATAGTTCTGACAATTTTAAAATTCATTTAATTTATCTTTATAATTCAATAAAGATTAATAATTTAAAAGAAAAACTTACAATATTGGGCGCAAGCGATAAAGAGTTAGATTTATTGACTGATAAATTTATAAATGAAAATGTCAACCAAGTTGTTGTTGTAGATGATATTTTTTATAATAAATCTAACTACTTTCCCGATCAAACATTCATAAATAATGATCAGTTAGATGATTTAAAGAGTCATTATCCTAAATATATCAATGATGATGATAAAAAATGGTCTAAATTAAATCACCTGTTTAAATACGTATATGAAGAGATAATTAGAATAATTGGATTTTCGGATACTGACTTTAAGCCAGATAAGGATAGCTTAATTTTAGTAATCAAAAAAACTGCAATAGACAAAATTCCAAATATAAATTTTAAAAAGATATATATTTATTTTGGAGCTTCTTTGCATCATGTTTCTCATCAAATGACTTATACAGAAAAAGATTGGAATGCTAAAAAAATTGTAGGAGCGCTAGTTAATAATAATGAAGAGGGGATAAATAAGATAAAAGACAATTTATTTTCTGTTGCAACAAATATCAGTGAAAAATTTGTTTTATCAAATGATTTTAAAGATAGTAATTTATCTAAAGAAGATTTTTTAAAACCTACAGATTTCACTCAGATAGTAGATAATATAGAAATTAAAGATGAAAAAATTAAAAACCTTACCCATTGTTGGATTGAGGGCGTAAATCCATGGCAAGAAAAATATATCAAATTAGATGAATTTGATAAATTTATACCGACAGAGAATTTAGAGTATTTAAAATTAAGTGATTGCTTACAAAGTGAGAATTTAAACTTACCTCATTTTCCAAAGTTAAAAATTCTAAAAATGAATTTTTTTCAAAATCATCATAGAGAATCTTTAGATAAGGTAACATTATCAAAATTTGAGAACTGTCCCAATCTTCAAAAAATTGAAATTAAAAATTTGTATAATTTTTATAATAAAAGACTATTCAAAAATACTTTAGGTTTTACAGGATATTCAACTAATTTAAGTTATAATGATACTTGGTCTTATATAAATGTAGATTTTTCACAGCTTCATCATTTAAATAAACTGGAGGAAATTAATATTCATCCAGGGATATTGGCTTCTGATTTAAGTAAATTAAGATCTGTTGAAAATTTAAAAAAGATGCGTCTCTCAGTAATGCATTTTAATAAAGATGATCATTTAAGTGTTTATGAGCCCCAAAAAGAAATTAGTGATCAAGATTTATCATTTTTTAAAAATTCCAAAAAAATTGAGGATATTTCTTTAAGTTTAGGAAATCGCCCTTTTAAAGATGATCACTATGGGAATATTTCATCTAGTTACAAAGGAAGTGGTGAATTTATAAATTTTATAAATCATAAAATAAAAAAATTATCATTGAATATAAATGTGGACATCAAAAATCAAACGATTATTCAAGATATAATAAATAATATCACAAACAGACTTCTATCATTAGAGGAACTCAATCTTACCTTTGGTATCGCTATTAGATCAGAGTATTTTGACTATTACTTATCTGAGGATAAACAATTTTCTCATAAACTTGATACACAAGTTTTAGATTTTAAGAAAATTTGTAAACTAAAGAAACTAAAGAGTCTTTGTATACAGCAGTATGGTGATGAAACATATATCCCATTTAAATCGATAAATTTTGATCAAATAATTAATCTAAAGGAGATTAAAACTTTAGATGTAATGTGGAGTTCACTAAGTTTTCCTGAGTTTAGAAAAGCGAGAATAGCATTTAAAAATGAGAAATACGATAATCCTAAATTTTATGATGAATACATAGAGGATTATGAGGAGGATAGTGATTACAGAAAAAACTGGAATAGAATGGATCATATCAATACGGATGAATGGGATTGGTATAGCTTAGAGTCTAAGTATTTAGATCTTGAAAAAGAAGAAAATAAAAAAAAATATGAAAAGAAATTAATTATTAAAAAAAAGAATAGTTAAATATAAAGATATTTTAACTACCAAAAAATAAAAATTACTTACCAACTATTTACCAACGAATGCAAAGTTTATGTCTATAATTTTAGAAAAATACAATCTATCGTTTGTAAAGTTAGCTTGTATGAATTTTAAAATTGTTGTATTACCTTATCTAATTTCAAGGGCCTGTAGCTCAGTTGGTTAGAGCAGTACACTCATAATGTATTGGTCCCAGGTTCGAGTCCTGGCGGGCCCACCAAATCATATTAAATGGAATACTTAGATAAAAACTTAAAGATTGTTGATACTAAATTTGGAAAAATAGTAATTAATGTAAATGATGAATATATAGGTAAAGCATTTTTGTATAAAAATTATTGGGCCGAGGATGAGATAGTTGGAATCTCAAAAGTATTAGAGCTTTTATACAAAACAAATGAAAACATAATATTTTATGACGTTGGTGCAAATATAGGAAGTCACTCTTTAGCTTTATCTAATATATTTAAAGATAAAATATTTATTAGAGCATTTGAAGCTCAATCAAATATTTATAAAATGTTTCTAAAAACCATAGAAATAAATAAAATAAATAATATTAAACTATATCACAATGCAGTTAGTGATAAAAATAATCATCTTATAAGAATTGAGCTCCCTGATTACACCAAAACAAATAATTTTGGTGCTTTAGAGTTATATGAACCCTTTAAAAACTCAACAAATTTTAAAATAATCAAAAGTGGAATTCATGAAAATGTTAAAACTATAAAATTAGATAGTTTTGATGAAAATGTTGGTTTTATAAAAATGGATATTGAGGGTATGGAGTATGTTGCTATCAGTGGTGCAAAAAAACTTATAAATAAATTTAGACCCATATTTTATATTGAGCTTCTAAAAACCAATAATCATGATGTTGTAAATTTTTTTAAAAAAACGAATATAGGATCTATTCAATAAATAATAACGCTTTTTTAATCCCAAATGAGTCTAAGATAAATTTTACTGGATTGAAAAGATTATGAAGACTAATCTTTTGAAAATTTTTCCAAAGTTCTAAAAAGAGCGTTGATGTCACCATCATTAGAACTTAAAATTGACGCAAATTCTTCTTTCTGTGTTCTTGCCAAGCTCAGACCTTCAATAATTAAATCTCTAATTAAAGGATTATCTGGATTTTTTGTATAAACTCTCCAGTCAATTTTTACCTCGGGTCTGTCTGAAGTAGCAATTAAAATACTTTCAACAATTGTATAATTTTCGTTTAAAACTTTTTTCCCCTGAACCTCAATCTTTGGGTTCGTGTATTCAGACAATCTACTTGAAAAACTCTTCAGAAAATATTTTTCAAATAGTTCGAAATATTTATTTTTTTGATTGTCCGTTAAATTTTTTCTCATTGAACCAAGAGAGTAAAATCCAACTCCTTTAATATCAACTGTATCTTTAGCTACAGACTTTAATTCACTTATTTTCTCTTCCCTTGAGATATTTTTAGACAAGATTTCAGAGGCTCTATTAACAGTAGATTGAACAAATATATCAGGTCCAATAGCATAGCTAAAATTAATATTTAAATTAACAAGTAATATTAATATTACAATTATTTTTTTTTTCATAAAATTTTATGATTTACTGATTATCTATTTCTTCCCAATCGCCTTCATCTTTGTAGAGAACTTCTATGTTTCCTCTTTGATTATTTTTAATTTTATTTTCACGGTCTTGTAAGTATAAACTTCTTATAGATGCATAAAAATCAATAGAGTTTGCTTCTAAGTTTTCAAAGGACTCAATATTATTTGCTCTAAAATCTATACCGCTTAATGCTCTAGAAGCGATATAAAGTCCTTCACTTAAATATTCATTGTTTCCATGAATTGAAGCATTGTACCAAGGGTCTCCTCCCAATACATTAGCAAAAGATCCCGCAGTGTCTCTGATAGTTGATGGTCCCAAAACTGGAAGAACTATGTAACAACCAGGACCCACACCCCAAGCACCTAAAGTTTGACCATAATCCTCTCTTTCGTATTTTGGAAAGCCCATTTTATTTGCAACATCGATAGTACCAAGAATACCGATAGTAGTGTTCACAGCTAGTCTTGCAGTATTAATTATTGCTGTTTTAACATCTCCTTGTAAAATATTATTAGGTATTGTTATTAAATTTGATAAATTTTTAACAGCGTTAGTTGTTCCTTTTTGAATCGGATCAGGTAAACTTCTATAACTTTTTGCTAAAGGTTTTATAATGACTTTATCTAGACCTTGATTAAATGAAAATGTTGCCCTATTTAATTTTTCAAAGCAATCTTTAATCTCTTTTACTTCATCTTCTTGTAAAACCAATTCTCCATCAGATCCTGCATTTACATTAAATGCAAAGAAAAAAGTAAAAATTATTAATATTGTTAATTTTTTAAACATATTCAATTTTATATTATATATTCATTATTAATAAAATTACATTTAAATTTAAAACATGTCTATAAAGTGTTTATAAATAGCCAAAATTTATACCTGATTTACATATGAAAAATTTACTAAATTATTCACCAAATTTTGATTTAAATAAAAGAAAGTCTAACGAAATCAAATTTATAATTTTTCATTATACAGGCATGAAAAATGAAAAGGATGCATTAGATAAACTTACTGATGTCCAATCAAAAGTCAGCAGCCATTATTTTATTAAAAACAATGGAGAAGTATATACACTAGTTCCAGATTTATACATTGCTTGGCATGCTGGTATTTCTTCTTGGGGAAAATATAAATTAATAAATAAACATTCTATAGGAATTGAAATTAATAATCCTGGACACAATTTTAAATATAAAAAATTTACAAAAAAACAAATTTTTTCAATAATAAAATTGAGTAAATTTTTGATCAAAAAGTACAAAATTAAATCTACCTTTATTTTAGGTCATTCTGATATTGCTCCTTACCGCAAATCAGATCCAGGTGAAAAATTTCCTTGGAAATATTTATCTAAACATAAGATTGGCTATTGGCATAATTTAAAAAGAAATTATCTTCTTGAAAAAAGAAAAATAAAAATAGATAAAAAATATGAATTACAATTTTTTAAAAACTTGACAAAAATTGGATACCAAAAAAATTATAAATTTTTTAATAAAAAAAATTATAAATTAATTACAAAAGCATTTCAAAGAAGATTTAGGCAAGAATTAGTGAATGGCATTGTTGATTTAGAATGCCTTTTAATTAGCAAAAATATACTTAAAAAAATTAATAAAATTTCTTGAAATTTTAAATTTTAATTATACATTGTAGCCGCCAGATAAATGACTTATCGCTTTAATTTAATTTAAAGAGGAAAGTCCGGGCTCTACAAGGACACAGTGCCAGGTAATTCCTGGCGGGGGAAACCCTAGGGATAGTGCCACAGAAAATAAACCGCCATAACATGGCAAGGGTGAAAAGGTGTGGTAAGAGCACACCGGTTCTATTGGTAACAATGAACGCTGGAAAACCCCACTGGGAGCAAGACTAAGTAGAGATGACATTGTTGAAAAACTAAAAGCCGTCCTTGGCTAGTCATCAGGGTTAGTTGCTTGAGCTCAAGAGTGATCTTGAGTCTAGACAAATGATAGGTTTAAATGACAGAACCCGGCTTATAGTTTATCTGGCAAACTTATTCACATCATAAAACTTAACATAAATAAATATTCTCATTCTGATTCAATATTGATTCACTTGTGTTGTTCTTTTTTACTTTTTCATAAAAGCAATTCATCTTAGAAAAGATGTGTTTAATGAATAGTGTTATAACAAAAACTACAATCTATAGGCAGAATTTGATCAAATTCAGAGTTTGACTATTATTTTAATTACCCATATATTCCCATATATTCCCAATTATGGAATTTATAAATTTAAAAATATATGTTTTTATCTACTTACGAGAACAAATTGGACAAGAAAGGGAGAGTGTCAGTGCCTGCTAGTTTCAGGTCATATTTGTCAAATTTAGGTTATAACGGTGTTATTTGTTATCCGTCTTTTAATAACTCCTCAATAGAAGCATGTTCTCAAGATAGAATTGAAAAAATTTCTTCAGCAATTGACTCTTTAAATCCTTTTGAGGAAAAAAGAGATTACTTTGCTACATCAATATTAGCAGAAAGTACTAATTTACAATTTGATAGCGAAGGTAGAATTTCACTTTCATCAAAATTATTGAAACATGCGAAAATAAAAAACAGCATGTTATTTGTTGGTCAAGGTCAAACTTTCCAAATATGGGAACCAGCAGCATTTGAAAAATTTAAGACATCAGCAAGAAAAAAAGCAAATATTAATCGAGCAAGTCTTAAATGGGAAAAACACTTAAACAATAACGAGGGGAAATAAGATGACAATTAACTTTAAAGCACCAGAAATTAAAGAGTTGCAACCACGATTACTAGTATTAGGAGTTGGTGGAGCAGGCGGAAATGCAATTAATGAAATGATTGAAAACAATATGCAAGGAGTGGAATTTATTGCAGTAAATACCGATGCTCAAGATTTAAAATTAAGTAAAGCAAAAACAAGAATTCAAATTGGATTAAATTTAACAAAAGGTTTGGGTGCAGGTGCAAAACTGGATATCGGTCAGGCTGCAGCTGACGAATCTTTAAATGAAATTGTAAACACACTTCAAGGTGCAAATATGGTTTTTATTGCAGCTGGAATGGGTGGTGGAACGGGTACTGGTGCTGCTCATGTCATCGCAAGAGCTGCTAAAGAATTAAATATCTTAACTGTAGGTGTTGTGACTCTTCCATTTTTATATGAAGGCCCCTCTAGAATGAGAAGAGCACAACAAGGTTTGGAAGAATTAAGAAAACACGTTGATACAATAATTGTTATTCCAAATCAAAATTTGTTCAAAATTGCAAATGAGCAAACAACTTTTGAAGAGTCATTTAATCTTTCAAATAACGTTCTAATGCATGGTGTTCAAAGTATAACAGATTTGATGGTTAGACCTGGTTTAATCAATTTAGATTTTGCTGATGTTGAAACGGTTATGGCAGCGATGGGTAAAGCTATGATGGGAACAGGTGAAGCTGAAGGAGAAGGTAGAGCTCTTAAAGCAGCAGAGATGGCAATTAGTAATCCATTAATAGATGACTATACTTTAAAAGGTGCAAAAGGTTTATTGGTAAATATTACTGGTGGTAAAGATCTTAAACTTTTTGAAGTCGATGAGGCTGTAAATAAAGTTAGAGCTGAAGTTGATCCTGAAGCAGAATTAATTATTGGTGCAATTACTGATACAGAACTTGATGGAAAAATGAGAGTTTCAATTGTTGCAACCTCATTAGATGGTCAGCAACCAGAGTCAAAATCTGTTGTAAACATGGTTCATCGAATTCAAAATCGTAACCCTGGTTACTCTGATTTTTCAAATATGGCATCCTCTCAATCTTTCAATTTTTCAAACACAACAGCATCAAACCCCATTACACATGGTGCCAATGCCTTGAAGCTTGAAAATGAGATTATCCAAGAACAACAAACTGAAAGTTCTCATAATCAAATGATGAATGAAGAAGTTGTTCAAAATACTAGCATGAAAAGTGAAAGTATTGTTGAAGATAATTCAGTTAATGAAATAGAAAAATCTTTTGCACAAGAGGCTATTGAAACTTCTCATGAAGAAAACCATGAGAAAAATGTTGATGAAGAAGTCTATAATGATCTAAAAGAATTCGGAGTTGACTCTGATGCTCCTGATTTATTTAGCTCAGAAACTGATAACTCAAGTTCAGATGAACTTTTATCTTCCGACCAAGAGGAAGAAAAAGATGATCTTGAGATACCAGCATTCTTAAGAAGACAAAAAAATTAATGGTCTTCCAAGAGATAAATGGACGCCACCATAGTACCGAAAATGCAAAAGCATTATCCGGTACTGCTAAAAGAAATTATTAGCGTTATTTCCCCTCAACATGGTGGCACATTTATCGATTGTACTTTCGGTCAAGGCGGTTATTCCAAAAAAATTTTAAATTTTAAAAATACAAAAGTAATAGCTATTGATAGAGATATAGAAAGTGAAAAAATTGCCAATCAATTAAAGCATAATTTTGAAAATAGATTTATTTTTAAAAATATTAAATTTAGCCAATTAAATAATTTAAAGATTAAAAATGAAAACATAAGAGGTGTAATTTTTGATCTTGGTTATTCTTATACTCAAATAAAAGACCCACAAAAAGGATTATCATTCGATGCTGACGGTAAATTAAATATGCAACTGGGATTAAACAGTTATTCAGCAGAAGATGTAATCAACAACCTTAATGAAAAAGAATTAGAAAAAATTTTTAAATTTTTTGGAGATGAAAAAGAGGCAAAATTTATTGCACGAAATATCATAAAAGAAAGATCTAAAAATCAAATTGATATTAAATCTTTAGTTGAAATTATTGATAAATCAAAAAAAAGAAAAAATTTCAAAGTTCATAATGCGACTAAGGTTTTTCAGGCCCTTAGAATATTTGTAAATAAAGAAATAAGTGAGTTAATTTTTGGACTTATTAATGCCACTAAAGTTTTAAAAAAAGGTGGTGTTTTGGGGGTAGTTACATTTCACTCTTTAGAGGATAAAATAGTAAAATATTTTTTCAAAAGTCTATCTGAAAATAAAAGTATTTCACGCTATAGCCCAGTTATTGAACAAGTAGATACACTGTTTAACTTAATTCAAAAAAAACCAATAACACCCTCAGATGAGGAGGTGAATGAAAATCCATCATCTAGATCTGCTAAATTTAGATATGTGATAAAAAAAAAAGATTTTTATAATTTTGATACCGATATAGAGGAGCAATTCAGAAATTACATCGAAATTGAAAATTACGGAGACAAACTGTGAAAAAATTTGCTTTAGCATTAGTGATTTTTTTTTTAGTCCTATCAACTGCAATAATAAAAAATACCACTAAAGAAATTGAAGATGAAATATTTACAGTAAAAGAGAATATTAGAATTTTAAAGACTGAATTTGAAAATGTATCCTTGGAGTATGATTATTTAAGTTCTGCAGAAAGGTTACTTGAATATCAGTCTCGGTATTTTGAGGATGAATTAATTCAAAAACATATAAACGACATAAGAGTCTACAATATTTCAAATGATGTAAATAAAATCCAAAATTTTAAAATAATTAAAGAGTAATGGCTGATAATAAATCGAAATTAACTATAGAGGATTATAAAAGTGATTATACATTTAAGAAAAAAGAAAGTGCATTAAATATTCAATTTAATCGTGTAGCTTTTATTTTCTTTGTTTTTTTTATTATATATTTAATTTACACAATACACCTCGTTCACTTAGGTTCACGAAAGAGTAAATTAGAAAAAATCAATAATCTTAATGGATCTAAAAATGAACTTTATCGAGCAGACATCATAGATATTAATGGAAATTACTTAGCTAAGACAGTTAAATCGATTGATATTGGTTTAAAAACTTCAGATATAATCAATGAAAAAAAATTACTTCTAAGTTTAAATATAATTTTTCCTGATAAAAATTTTGATGAAATTAAAAAAAAAATAAAAACTAAGAAATTTTTTTATTTAGAGAAGAAAATTTCAGAGGAAAATTATGAAAAAATAATGAAATTAGGGGACAAATCTTTAGTTCCAGAAGAAAGAGTTTTAAGAATGTATCCACAAAAAAATCTTTTTAGTCATGTTTTAGGTCAGATAGATGATGATAATAATGGTATTTCTGGATTAGAAAAATCATTAAATGATGAACTTAGAAAATCAAAAGAGTCAATTAAACTTACCTTAGATAAAGATATTCAATTTTTAATTAGAAAAGAATTAATTAAATATCAGGAAATTTTTAAAAGCAAAGGTAGTGCAGCTATTTTAATGGATGTTAATAATGGCAATATTTTATCATTAGTTTCTTTGCCAGATTTTAATCCAAATGAGAGACAAAATATTACAGATGTAAATTATATTAACAGGGTAACTAAAGGAACATATGAACTTGGGTCTGTATTTAAAGCATTTACTTTTGCTAGCGCTTTGAATGAAAAGGTAATTAAACCAGAGACTGAATTTTTAGATTTACCCAAATCAATTAAATGTGACAAATACAGAATAGGTGAGTACGACAATGAAATACCATCAGATTTAACTGCGGAGCAAATTTTAGTTAGATCTGGAAATATAGGATCAGTAAAAATTGCCCAAAAAGTTGGCTCAGAAAAATTCAAATTATTTTTGGAAAAAGTTGGTGTGTTAAGTAATATTGATTTTGATATTGAAGAAGTTGCTCCTCAAAAAAATTATGATTTAGGAAAATGTAGATTGGCTACAGCTTCTTTTGGACATGGAATAGCAACTACAATTCTTCAATTAGCAAAAGGTTATTCTGTTTTATCAAATGGTGGGTATGAAATTAAACCAACATTAATTTATAAAGAAAATAATTTTAATAAAAAAAATAAAAGAATATTAAATAGAGGTATCTCAAAACAAGTTGTTAGCGCTTTAAGGAAAATTGTAAATACTGAGGAAGGGACAGCTAAATTTGCAGATGTTCAAAATTATGAAATTGGTGGAAAAACAGGAACTGCTGATCAACCTGAGGGAGGAGCATATTCTGAGGCAAAAATAAATACTTTTGCCTCTATTTTTCCCACATCAAATCCACAATTTGTTTTTGTTGTAATGCTAGATACTCCAAAAAAATCTAAAGATTATTATTATAAGTATAGACATCGAAAAGGAGGATGGAAGGGTACACTTTATAATACTGCTGGCTGGACCTCAGTAGAGGTAGCTGGAAAAGTGATAGATAAAATCGGGCCTATTTTAGCCACAAAATATATAGAGGTTAATTAATTATGCTTCTAGGAAACTACTTTCATAACATAAATAAAAATTATAAAAATTTTTCTTTTTCAGGAATTTCATTTGACACGAAGAGTATTAAAAAAAATAATATTTTTTTTGCAATCAAAGGAAATAATATTGATGGTAATAAATTTATTCCTAAAGCAATAAAAAAAGGATCTAAAATTATTGTAACCGAAATAAAAACAAATCAATTCAAAAATGGAATTTTATATATTCATACAAATAATGTAAGAAAATTATTAGCTGAAACTGCTTTTAAAATTTATAATAAAAAACCAAAAAATTTAATTGCAGTTACTGGTACAAACGGAAAATCATCAGTTGCAGATTTTTATTATCAAATATTAAAATTGAATCATAAAAAAGGTGCTTCAATTGGCACATTAGGTGTTAAATCAAAAAGTATAAATTTGAATTTATCCAATACCACAATAGATCCAATAAAATTAGCTAAAATATTAAGTAAGTTAAAAAATCAAAAAATAGAAAATGTAATTATGGAAGCATCAAGCCATGGTTTGAAGCAAAATAGATTAGATGGTTTAAAGTTTAATTCAGGTATATTTACTAATCTATCCCAGGATCATCTCGATTATCATAAAAATTTAAAAGATTATTTAAAAGCAAAACTTTATTTATTTGAAAACTTAATCTCAAAAAAAGGAAATATAATCACAGATCAATTAATACCTGAGTTTAAAAACATAAAAAAAATTGCAATAAATAAGAAATTAAAATTGCATACACTTAATAATGAAAAAAATAATCTAGAGCTTTTATCTCATAATTTTGAAGGAGAGGGTCAATATCTTAGAATTAAATTAAATAGCTCAATAAGGGATATAAAATTAAATTTAATTGGAAAAATACAATTAAAAAATGTTTTGATGGCAATAATTGCAGCAAAATATAGCGGTATTAGTTTAGATAAAATTTTAAACACAATCCCAAAATTGAAATCCGTTGAGGGAAGATTTGAAAAAATTGGCAAAATTAAAAATCAATCAAAAGTAATTCTTGATTATGCTCATACACCTGATGCTCTTAAAACATGTCTTCTAAATCTTAGAGAACAATTTCCTAATAAAACAATCACAGTTCTATTCGGTTGTGGGGGAAATAGGGATCAAAATAAAAGATCAAAAATGGGGAAAATTGCTTGTGATTTTGCAGATAATATAATTCTTACAAATGATAATCCTAGATTTGAAAATCCTCTAAAAATAATAAGAGATATAAAAAAGGGAATTAAAAAAAAGAGAATTATTGAAATATCTAATAGAGCAATAGCAATAACTCAAGCTGTTTATAATTTAAATTCAGGTGATATTTTGTTAGTTGCTGGGAAAGGTCATGAGAAAACGCAAGATATTGGAAATAAGAAAATTTTCTTTTCAGATAGAAAGGTAATTCTAAATGCTATCAAGCATAAAAATAATAATTTATCAGATAATTTAAAATTAAATGTTGTTAAAGAAGCAGCTAAAATTAAAAAATTGTCTGCTTCCATATCTTTAAAAACAGCAAGGATTAATTCTCAAGAAGTTTCTAAAAATGATATTTTTTTTGCTATTAGAGGAAAAAAAAATGACGGTAACAAATATGTTTTACAATCATTTAACAGAAAAGCATCTTTAGCTGTAGTAAATAAAATTCAAAATAAATTAAATAAAACTCGACAGATTAAAGTAAAAAATACTTTAAAATTCTTAACAGATATTTCAAAAACTTTTAGAAAAAGTATTGATACAAATATTATAGCTATCACAGGTAGTTGTGGCAAAACTACGCTTAAAGAATTGCTAGGCAACGTATTAAGTAAAATTACGAAAGTAAGCATTTCACCAAAATCTTATAACAATAAATTTGGAGTTCCTTTGAGTCTTTTTAATTTAGAACAAAATGATGAATTTGGAATTTTAGAAGTTGGAATGGATAAAAAAGGTGAAATTGATTATTTATCAAAAATTATAGAACCAGATGTTGGAGTAATAACAAATATAAATTATGCACATGCTAAAAATTTTAAAAATATTAAACAGATTGCTTTGGCAAAGTCTGAAATTATTAACAATATAAAACCTTATGGTTATATTGTATTGAATGCAGATGATAACTTTTTTAAATTGCATAAAAAAATTGCCAAAGAAAATAAAATTAAAGTAGTTTCTTTTGGTATTAAAAGTCAGAAAGCAGACATTAAACTAATTAATGTAAAGCCCTTTGGAAAAAAATATTAATTTATGGTTTAGGAAAGAGTGGGATTTCATCTTATAAGTTTTTAAAAAACAAGTCTGATGTATATTTGTTTGATGACAATCAAAAAATTAAATTAAAACTTAAAAAAAAAATTATTAAACTAGAGCAAATTCAAAAAATAAACTTTGATAGGATTATTATTAGTCCTGGAATTGATATCTCAAATTGTAAATTATCAAAATTTTTAAAAAAAAATTTTAAAAAAATTCATACCGACCTTGATGTTTTATTTTCATTTTATAAAAATGAAAGTATTACGATTACTGGAACTAACGGTAAATCTACAACTGCTAAAATTTTACATGATGCTTTAATAGATCAAAAAAGAGACTCAAGACTTATTGGGAATATTGGTAATCCAGCATTATCAGAAAAAAATATTACAAAAAAAACAATTTTTGTAATAGAGGCTTCTTCTTATCAGTTAGATTACAGTAGCTTATTTAGATCTAAATATGCAATAATTTTAAACATAACTGCAGACCACATTGAGAGACATAAAAGTTTAAAAAATTATGTTAATGCAAAATTTAAATTAT
>CACAIU010000012.1 GCA_902532645.1 uncultured Pelagibacteraceae bacterium
TGATTTTTACAATAAAAAAATTATGGAAGCTAATGATATAAAAAATTTAAAATATACCTCATTGATTAAGATTAATAAAAGTGTTTTGAATAGGTCATTAAAAGATAATATTTTTTCAAATATAGATATTGCTAAACGTTGGAGTGTTGAAGTTAAAAAGGGTGGCATCCAAAAACATTTATATATGACGGCTTTAATTTCTATTTTCGAAGGTGGAATTTTACCTCTTGAAAAGAAATTATTTAACAGACGATTTGTTATTGGGTATTTGAGAAGATTACCAGAATTACTTGACTACATTATAGTATTCTTTAAATTACGAAAGAGCGTTAAAGAGGCACGAGATTTCATTTCTGGAACAAAAAAAACTTAATTTTGACAAAAAACTACAAAATATCAAAAAATTATAATTTGATTAATTAAAGTGTTATAATTTATTGATGAATTTTCTTATTAATTTATTAAGTAAAATTGAATATCTACTCTCAATATTACAGGGAAAAGGCTTTGGGGCAGCTAGAATTAGTCTTTTTTTTGAAGCAAAGAAAGCTTTAGATTTTTTTAATGATTCAAAAAAAATTACAGTCTTTGATGTTGGTGGTAATATAGGAGAATATAGTGAAAAAATCTTGTCATTGAGTCAAAATTCTCAAATAACTATTTTTGAACCTTCAAAAAAAAATACTAAAATACTTGAATACAAATTCAAAGACTCCAAAAGAGTAAAGATTGAAAATATAGGTATTAATTTAAAAAATGGATACTTTAAACTCTATTATGATAAAATGGGCTCACCATTAGCAAGCTTATCCAAAAGATCATTTTTAGGATCAAGAAAAAAAGTTAAAGGATATGAAAAAGTAAAATTCATTACTTTAGAAAGTTATATGAAAAAAAATAAGTTTAGCAAAATAGATCTTCTTAAATTAGATGTCGAAGGTCATGAATTGCAATGCTTATTAAGTGCCAAAAAATTTATTAGTAAAATAAGTGTTATTCAATTTGAGTTTGGAGGTTGCAATATTGATACAAGAACATATTTCAGAGATTTTTGGAACTTTTTTAATCAAAATAAATTTGATTTATACAGAATATCTCCATTTTCTTTAGTGAGTTTAAATGAATATTCAGAAAAATACGAAAATTTTTTGACTACAAATTTTTTAGCAGTTAATCGTAAACTTAATAATAAAAAGTAATAAATCTTAATTTTAAGTTATTTAGTAATTTTTATAATTGTTGATTTGGTTGATTTTTAATGTAAGAGATATTAAAAAAAATGAGTAATTTAAGTTTTATTTTAGGACGAAAAATAAGATTAATTATTTATACGTTAAGAATACCATATTTTTATACTCTAGATTATATCTTGCAGTTTTTAAAGTTTTCTAATTGGATAAAAAAGAACAAATATCAATTTAAAGAAGTCTTTGAGGAGAGAACAGATCTTTATAAGTATATTAATAATAAAATTATTAAAAATAAAAAAATTACTTATTTAGAGTTTGGGGTTGCAAATGGAGATTCTTTTAAAGAATGGATTAATTTTAACTCTAACAAAAAATCTTTTTTTTTCGGCTTTGATACATTTACTGGTTTGCCAGAAGATTATGTTAATCCATTTTATAATCTTTCAAAAGGTAATTTTAGTCAAAACGGTAATATTCCAAAATTAAAAGATAAAAGACATAAATTTTATAAAGGTTTAATACAAAAAACATTACCTATCTTTTTAAAGAAATTTAAAAAACCTGAATATCTAGTAGTTAATGTAGATGTAGATTTATACTCTGCTACAATGTTTATTCTCTGCAATTTGAAGGATTACATACCAAAAAATAACATTTTCATTTTTGATGAATTTGCAACTGGTATTCATGAATTTAGAGCTTTTAAAGATTTTGTAGATTCTTATAGAATAAAATATAAGCTGATATCATCTTCTAACGATTGTTATTCTAGAGTAGCTATAAAGTTTATTATATAAATGTTTTTTTCAGTAATAATTCCAGTAATAGACTATAACGTATATCTTGAAAAAAATCTTGAATATTTATCAAAACAAAACATTAATGATTTTGAAGTCATTATTGTTTCAGAGAATAATTTTAAAAATAAATTAAAAAAAAACAATCTAAATTTAAAGTTTTTATTTAGTGAGAAAATTTTAAGACCTGGTCAAAAAAGGAATTTAGGTGCAAAAAATTCGCAAGGAAAATATTTAGTTTTTATTGATGATGATGCATATCCAAAAGATAATTGGCTAGAAACTGCGCAAAAAAATTTACTCAGTTATAATAATGATAAAATAGTTTTAGGTGGTCCAGGAATTCTTTGTGAAGATGAAAATTTTTTTGGAAAATGTATAGATTTATTTTTTACTTCAAATTATTTCTATAGCGATAGTTATAGATACAAATCATTGGCAAAACTGAATAAACAACAAATGGATGATTGGCCATCTGTAAATTTTATTATCTCAAAAAAATTCTTTGAAGATTTAAAAGGATTTGATGAAATTTATTGGCCGGGTGAAGACTCAAAATTGTGTGAAAAAATTTCGTTGAGATATGGAAAAATTATTTATTTATCTGATATGATTACTTATCATTATAAAAGGTCTAATTTAAGGAAGCATTTAAAACAGATATTTAGATATGGACGTCACAGGGGTATTTTCTTTAAAGATGGTGATATCAATTCATTTAAGTTTAAATATTCTATACCTTCTTTTTTTTTATTGATGCATTTTTCAATCTTTATAAATATAAAGTTTTTTTTCACATTTATTACTATGTATTTTTTAACTTTAATTTTAGAGGTGTTTAAAATGGATAATATAAAAAACAAAAAAATCATATTCATTATTTCTAGGTTTTATATATATTTTAGTCATTTAGCTTATGGAGCTGGTTTTTTATTTGGCCTCATACCTCAATTTTTAAAAAAAAAATATAAATCCTCGCTTTATAGATAAATAATTATTTTTTTTTGTATATTTTTATATTTTTTTTATCATCAAATATTAAATCAAAATTAATATTGATTTTTTTTATAATTTTTTTGTAATTTAAAATAAAATCTGCATTACATTTTTTAATTGAAACATAACATCCATAATCATCGATAAAGAAAGGTTTTTGAGATCTTAAGAATACGTAATCTGCATCTTTCAATTTTAAATTTAAGATTTCAAGTTTATTTGTTGAATTAAATAATTCAATTGGGATAGCATTATTTTCTAAATATATAGTTTTGTTGTTAAGCTCAAGATCACTAATAAATTTATGAGTATTTAAGTTATTAAAAAATCCAAATATGGTTTTTTTATTATAGAACCAATTTAAGTCATTCCAAAATATCACCGATATAATTGATGGTGAGAATATTATATGTATAAATATTATAAATATTGAAAGTTTTTTATTAATTTTTTTAATTTGTACAGAGTCTTCAATAGCAAATATAAAAAAGGGTACAATAGATAAGTAATAATGATTGTAGTAATTTTTTAAATGGTCAAAAGGTAGAAAATAATAAAGTATTAATAAGAATAACGCTGGAAGTATTTTTATAATACTCGGTTTAATAAAATAACCGCTCGCAAGTATTATTACTATGATTGAAAGTAAATATCTTTTATTAAAAAAGTTTTCAAATAAATAATCTTTATACTGAATAGCAAAATCCTCTAAGATGAAATATTTGTAATGATCATCTAATAATAAATATAGAAAAATATAAAGAAATAAAAAAGTAATAAATAAAGTTAATATTTTTCTGTCTCTATTATTATAAAATAAAACAATTATATAACCAGCTACTAGGACTATAAATGTAAATTTTATTGAAACAATTAAAATAAGATAAAAATAAATTTTTAAATCACTAGATTTTTTATTAAATATTTCTTTATTAAGTAAGAAAATTATAGGAACTACAAAAACATCAGGATGAAAGTTGTTTAATGCTGAAAACCAAATAGTTGGAAATAAAAAATATATTAAATGTAAGTTAATATTTTTTTTAAATACTAAATGGGGTATTGAAAGACAGAATGATTGAATAATTATTAAAATAAAATACCATGTGTTTATTGGAAATAATTTGAGAAAATAAGCTATAAAAAAATTAATTAATTGAAAATTAAAGTTAAAAAGTAAAGAAAAATTTCCGTTTTCGATTTCTTTATAGTAATTTAAATAAAATATCAGATCATAAAAAGAAGATTTAAAATTATAAGTTTTAATAATTGCTAGGATTATAAAAACAATAAATGAAAATAAAAAAAAAAAATTCTCTCTATGTTTATGATTTAAAAATTTATAAATTATATTCACTATTTTTACCCAGCAAAACTACATAAAAAATTAAATAAGCCACAAGCCCAAAAATAAAATTAATCAACAAACCAATCTGAAAACTTTTAATTCCATAAAGTAGGCTTGACATGAAAATAATTAATAAAGAAATAATAGTTAATTTTATTATTAGATTTAAAGTTTTTTTTGGAATTCTTAGCTTTATAGAGGTGATTGCAACTATAATTACTACAAATAAAATAGTTTTTAATATTAAATTATTTAATAAAAATAGATTAAAATAATTTTTTTTATTTTTATCAAGTAATACATTTTTATTTTGATCGCTTAAGTTTTCCAAATATATAGCAACATTTAAATTGTCATTTTTTAGTAAATTATACAAATCCATTAAAGAGGACTTCCAATAGTTATCACCTTTTATTATTGGTTCAAATAAAGTTTCCGCTTTCTTTTTTCCTGATAAGTTATGTTGATGATCTTCAATTAAATTTTTATATAAGTTATCTTTAGAAATTAAATTGTCGAAATTTAAAAAACTCTTCCCTGGAATAATAATATTATTTGAATTAGATAATTCTATATAATAATTATCATAATTATTATTTATTTTGTAAATTTTGTATTTTAAAGATCTTATATTATTCTTAGATTTTTGAGGAAAGAACATTACAACTTCTTTTAATTTAATCTGATCTACAATTATATTTTCTTTTATTTTATTTTCATACTCAAGTGGATAAAAACCATAAAAAGAATTTTCGTTCTCTACATTTTTAATTAGTAATGAATCTCCTATGTCGTTATTCGTAAAACTATCTACAAATTTGTATTTTTTACCATCATTCAGTATTTCATATACAAAGTTAGTTTTTATAGGTCCAAATGAGTTATCAAATTGAATAAAAAAAATATTTTTATCTTTTTTAAGATTATAATTTAATACTTTTTGAAGAATAAAATTATTATTTTTATTTGTATAATGCCAATCAGATACGAAATTATTTTTTAGTTCTCGTTCAAAGAAATATTTTTTATTCTTCTCCTTAAGATTTTGTTCATTTAATTTATTTAAATCATCTTTTTTTATTTTAATCGAGGAAAAATTATTATTTTCAAATTTTTTTTTTAAACTACTTAAATTGCTTTTATTTATTGATAGTAGTGATGATATATTTGTATATTTTTCTTTATTAAATTTTTCTTTTACAATTTTATCATTATCATTTTTTTTAATTTTTTTAAGTTCAATTAATGAATAATTAAATTCTTTTACATCTTTTAATTTTTTTTTGTTGAATGGAATAAATGTTATTTTTTGATCTGTTTCATTATTTGAAATAACCTCTAAAGTTTTGTTTTCTAAATTCAATATTAATTCTTCAGCATTTCCTGCTTTAAAAAAAAATATTAAAAATATTAGTATTATAAAAATTTTCTTCTTATCCATAGCGCAAATAAGTAAAAAGCTATTAATATATAAAAATACACATTAATAAGATTATTTAATCTATAATTTAATTGAAATTTAATTTCAGAATTTTCATTTTTGCCAGTTATTAACCATCCATTTAAATTTTGATTTAATTTTAAGTGATTTATTTTTACTTTATCAGAACAATTTAAACATTTTAGGTCCCAAAATTTATTATAATTTTGTGTAAAGGCAACGTAAAATTTGTCTTTTGGATTTTTTACAGAAAATTTTAACAAATCATCAGTCTCAAAATTTATTTTTGTGTCAAAATTTTTGTTTTCTATTTGTGTTTTTTTCACTAAATCTTTTTTTTTAAGGATTTCAGAAGCACTTACATAAATTGAATTCAAAACATTTTTTGAAATAAACCCAAAATCCAAAGTATCTAATTCTCTATTTTTGCTTAATGTTCCATTTAAATTTTTTTCAAGCAGTGATCCAAAAAAAATATTTTTGGGTATATATACTTTTTTTTTTAAATATTTTTTATTTACTTCATAAATATTAATATTCTTACCTTCATAAATATTTCTAATGATCTTATCTTTTTCTAAATTAATTATTTTTTCAGGATTATTAAATTTTGTAAGAGGTGCATCTTTATGGTGAAGTATATATTTTACTGATAAAAGTTGAAGAATATTAATATCCCAATCACTAACTTCAGAACTTTGATTCCAAACAGCCAATACATTTTCTCCAAGAAGATAGTTATTACTATTTAAATTAATTAGTTGAAATTTTGTAAATTGTTCAAAATAACTTATTCCTCTATGAGAGGAGTTAAGAAAATCATTCCATCCAGGACTGACTGTTATAGAATGTGGAGTTTCAAGCATATTGTAGAAAATATGTTCCACATCACTATTTGTTATTTTTTTAAAATTTTTAATATCATCATCTATTTTTTTTTGAGATTTAAAATTTGGTTTTACAACTTTATCAATATTGATTCCATGATTTTCTTGAATTCCTCCAGTAATAATTGGAAAACTAGAAGCAAAGTTGATCAGTAAAACTAAAATAGAAATAATAATTTTTTTCTTGTTTAAATAAGATATTCCAAAAGCAATTATTGTTAAACAGAAGTAGGGAAGCATTACACTGGATTTATCTTCACTTCTAAAAGAATAAAATAATGTTTTTCCAAATAAAAATTCAACCAAGATTTCAGGAAAAATACTTATTCCTTTAAAAGTAAAAAAAATGAGTATAAATAAAAGAGTAGTAAATACCTTAAATGAAATGTCCCACTTATCAATTTTATAGATTAAATAAAATATTATAATATAATTAATGATTGTTAGATATTGTAAGTTATAAAGTGTATTTATAAACTGATAATGTTTTGTAAAAAAAAATGCACTTGGAAGCTGTTGACTTTGCCAGAAGAGCCAATTAAATAAATTTTCCTGATTAAATGAAGAAATAGTTCCGATGTCTTGAATTGATATATAATTTATTACAATAGAACCAAATGTAAAAAATATAAAAGTAAATATAAATAATATAAAAAATTTAAAGTTATTGATTAATTCATAAAATTTTTTTTCTTTAATAAATTTTAAATTCAAAATTAAATAAATCAGAAAATATATTAATAAAACAATTAATAACCAAGCAATATTACCAAAAGCGACATTTCCTAAGAAGATTATGGGTATAATTTTGATTAACAAATTTATTTTTTTTTTAATATCTTTTTCTAAATTAAATGCAAAAAAAGAACTTATAAAAATCGGTATAAAAATATAAATTGTAATTGTAGTTGTATATCCCCAAGTATACCAAAATATATAAAATACAAAAAAATTTATTGAATAAGATAAAGATAAAATAACTTTATTTAGAAAATCTAAATTTAAATTTAGAATTTTTATGGAAATATAAAAAGATACAAAAGAAAAAAAAAGGTATGCAAAAGTTAAATAAACTGAAGTTAAATTGTTATCAATTTTAAAAAGAGAAAAAAAAATCTTTAATATTAGATAAAAGTAATTTGAGAAATATTGATTATCTACCCTTCCATTTTGAAAAAATTCCCATAAACCATATTTTTTGTATAAATAATTTGATAAATCTGTTACTTGGTAGTTGTCACCACTTGCAAAAAAAAAATCTACATCAAATCTATTGTTGTACGAAATTATAACGTAAAAAATAAAAATTAACGCAATAGTTGAAATTTTAAAAATTTTTTTTTCAAAAAATTGATTCATCTAAACAAGAATATATTAAAAAAACATCAATGGTTAGTAATCTAATTTTATAGCTTTAAATCTTTGCTGCCAATACTTAGACGTTTCTAGATATTTTTTAACAGTTTTCATTCTAATTTTAGCATCGTCCTTTTTGTTAAGTTTATCTTTTACTATTGATAAGAAATAATTTGACAGAGGATTGTCTCTAGTCATCCTATCACTCACATCAGTTAAAAATGCCTCTAACTTTATTAATTTATCTTTATTCTCTTGTTTAAGAATTGGTTTGTAATTAATTTCGTAATCTGTTAGAAACCAAAGATCATTTAGTTCTTTTTGAGTTGGCACATGTTCTTTATTTGCATTAAGTAAATTTACAAAATCATCGTTATTTCTTTTGTTTTTTTCTTCCTGCAATCTCTGTCGTTCAGACTCTCTTACTGAAAACATTGTAAAACCTTCTCCTTCAAGATTTAAATCACCTTTTTTTGCTTTTCCAGCATCGACCATTTGATCGTAAATTTCTGTAGAAGGCAGAGGCGTTAGTAATTGAACTGTATACCAATCAAGACCCATTTCTACTGATACATTAATTGTATCTAAAATTTGACTTAAACTTTCATCAGGAAATCCTATGATTAAAAATCCTCTAGTAAAAATCTGAGGGTATTTATTCATTAACGGTCCAAGTCTTTTATAATGCTTTACTCCGGAAGGTTTATATATTTTTTTTAATATTTGGTCGTTACCTGACTCAATTCCAAAATAAGCACCAATACATCCTGACTCTGCTGCAGCACTTACAATTTCTGGGTGTGCAACTGCTGCTGAAGCAATTAAACCATTTGAAGCATCCCAAGTAACGTTAAGATTATTTTTTACCATAGAGTTAAATAGGTGCAATGTTCTATCCACTCCATAAAATAAATCGTCATCCAACCAAGTTATGTGATTTATACCATGATCATTTTTAAGCTGCTTAATTTCGTCGATTACTGTTTCAACTGATTTTGCCCTAACACCTTTACCATTAAAATTTCTTACACTGCAAAAAGAACATCTTGCTCTACAACCTTTATTTGACAAAACTGCAGACCCTTTTGAGTCCTTAGGTCTCCAATATCTAAAAGTACCTATTTCACCAATATTTGTAAGTTCAGAAATTTTTAAATCTCCATAATCAGGTATTACGTTTAAAGAATCTTGATCAGGAGGGTCTTTTTTCTTTATTTCTCTTAAATCTTGATCTTTTAGAAACGAGATTTGAGAAACTTTTTCAAAATTCTCTTTTGTATTAATATAATTTATAAATTCTATGAAACTTTTTTCTCCCTCATAAGTGTTAGCAAAATCAATGTCATTACTAGCCTTTAAAACCATTTCAGTTGCATTTGAAACATGTACTCCTCCAGCAACCGTTACTATTTTATCATCTTTGCTTTTAACTTCCCTAAATATTTCAAGCATATTTTCATGGTTCATTGTAAATGTGCACGAAACACCTACCAAATCAGGTTTGAATAAACTTAATTCATTTTGTAACTTTTTTTTCCATTGACTGGTAAGATCATCAGCAGAAATATTTTCATTTTTTCTGATAAAGTCAAAAACTTCAAAGTTTAAATCTAAAATTTTGCTTTTTATTTTATTTTTCTTAAATATTGCATTTAAAATTCCAAGCCCATATGGAGGATACATGTAATAACGTTTGTTTTTAGCAATTCTTATATCTAATTTTTTTTCTTGAATTTGTATTGGCTGGACCAAAAGCACATTATTAATTTCAGGTTTTAAATTATGCAATTTTTCTTTTAGAAAAATCTCCTCATTAGTATTTACAATTGTTGGTATTTCTAATTCTTGAATTACAGTCATTTTATTATATATATATTTTCTTTAATATTAAAATTAAAGTGATACATATCAATTTATATAATGATTACAAATAAAAACATATTAAATGATGCCAATTTGCTAAAAAAGTATGACGTTTATGCTTTTGATTATATTGAATATCCACATAAAAGTTTTTGGAATAAAAATTTAAGTCAAGACGATATAAAATCCAGATTAAGAAAACTTATAAATGACCAAGTGTCAACAATGCTTTATGTCCACATTCCTTTTTGCGAACAATTATGTACGTTTTGTATTTGTCATAGACAAATCACAAGTGATAAAAGCATTGCTTTAAAATACATGAAAGAATCATTATTTCTTGAAATTGATTTAATGAAATCAATAGCCAAAGAAACAGGTAAAAGTTTTAACTTTAAGGAAGTTTATTTTGGAGGAGGATCTCCAACTTTTTTAAATGAAGAGGAATTTAAACTTTTAAAAGAAAAGTTAAATGAAATTGTTGATTTTAAAAATCTAAATCAGTTTTCGGTAGAAATAGATCCAAGAAGGGTAAAGTTTGATAGACTTTTGTTTTATCATACTCAAGGTGTTGATAAATTATCTTTTGGTGTACAAGACTTTAATCCTAAAGTTCAAGAATATATTAACAGAATTCAACCTAGCAAGTTAATTGACGATTTATTAACAAAGGAAGTTAGGAGTAAATTTAAAAGCATTAATTTTGATTTGCTAGTAGGTCTACCAGGTCAAACTGTAGAAACAATTTCATCAACCATAAATGAAGTTATAAGATTAAGACCTGATAGGGTAGCTTTAGCTTATTTAGCTTACAACCCAGATTATCATCCTCATCAAAGACATATGATGACTAAAACTTTACTTCCTGATTTCTATGAGAGAAAAGAGCTTTTCGTTACAGCTATTGATAAACTTTCTTCTAGTGATTACGTGCGAACAGGATTTGAACATTTTGCGTTACCTCATGATGATGTTTCAAAATCATTATCAAAAGGTAAGGCCTATTATAATTCTTTTGGGGCAACTACTGGAGAATGTAATAGTGTTTTGGCAATCGGACGAAGTAGTTATAGTACTATTGGTGAAGATCTTTATTATCAAAATTTTTATAAGCAAAATGAGTATCAGAGTTATTTAGAAAATGGACAAATACCATTAGAGCGAGGATGGATATTGGATAAGGACAGTATAATTAGAAGAGAAATAATAAAAAATTTTAGGACATATTTTGAATTAGACAAAACATCTATTAATGAAAAATACAATATTAGTTTTGATGATTATTTCAAAAAGGAATTAAACTCTTTATATGAGTTTTATAAAGACGGTTTAATTTATGATGAAAAAAATAAAATTATTACATCAGAAACAGGAAAACACTTTGCAAGTTTAATAGGTAGCAATTTTGATAGTTTTATTTCAGGTGAAAGAATTAATTCCAGAATAGAAGTTTAATAAATAACTAAAATTTATATTTTTTTTTAATAAATATAAAAAGTTTTTTTAAATTTTTATCATATTCTCTATTTTTATTAAATTTTTTCAAGTTATTCATTAGGATTGAGTATTTCTTTTGATTTGAATTCTCTTTTACAAACTTAGAAATTAAGTCAATATTATTAGATGCAATTCCAATTTTATTTTTATTAATTTGTTTATTTTCAAAAGAATAATTTGAAGATAAAATTGGTATTGAATTTTGTAAATAAAAATTAACTTTACCACTTGGAACTAACTTTCTTTCTTTAGAATCAGTATTATAAAAAGCACTACCGAATGAGCATTTTGAAACTATAAATTTTAATTTCTTCAAATTATCAATATATCCATAAGTTTTAAAATTTTTATTTTTTTTACAAATATTTAAAAAGACTTCTGAACACGAGCCAATTATGTGGAACTTAAATTCATTATTTAATTTTTTTGACAGTTTTACTAAATAATTTAAATGCCCTGAATCAATAAAATTACCAATAAATAATATATTTTTTTTTGGTACTTTTTTTTTATTCTTAATTAAAAAATCATCATAATTAATTAAAGAATTTTGAATTAAATAATAATTTATAATCTGTTTAAATTTTTTTCTATCATGTTTTAAAAGTTTTCTGCTTTCATATATTTTAAGATCGGATGAAAGTGAGATTTTTTTAACAAAGTACTGTAAATATGAAAAAAAATTATTTAAAAAACGATTAAAAAAATTTAGACCAAAATAATTAAAGTTTTCAGTTATTCTATCTCCTATAAATGTTACAAGAATAATTTTTTTACTAAAAATTTTTTTTAAAAGATAACTTAGTAAAAAACATTTTAGACCATGTGAAATAATAATTATTCTATCAAATTTTTTTATAAAAAATTTTTTAAAATATTTAATCCCAAAATAAAATTGAAATAAGGTTTGATAAACAACACTTAAAAATTTACTAAAATTTTTATCTTTTTTTGAAATTGATACCCTTTTTTTTTCGTTCTTAAAATAATGGAAAGATAAATTACTAAAATTTTTTATGAATTGATAATATTTAAGTTCAAAAACATTATAGTCAATCTTAAAAGAGGATTTTAATATATGTTTTAAATTATCAAATGGTTTTTCATTTTTCTTAGAAACTATAAATAAAAGTCCTACTGATTTTTTTTTTTTCATCTATAAAGGTTAGAAATATGTTTAAAAAAATTTTACTTTTAGTTGGTTTTTTTAATAATCCTATTTTTATACTTGTATTATTTAATTTGGCAAATGTTGTTAATTTATGCTTTCAAATAATTGCATCAAAAAACTTAAATTTTCTGGAATTTAGTTTATTTTTTTCTTTTATATCAATCACTAATATTTTTTTAGGGCCATTCATTTCTGTGCAGCTTTATATTCAGCAATCTTTAGTTAAGAATAAAAAAAATTTTAAGTATAATTTTGAAAATTTTATCCCATTTTGTCTTCGAATATTTATTATTGTTCAAATAGTATTTGCTGTAATTTATTTTATTTTACTAGAAACAGTAAAAAACAAAGTAAATTATTACGATAATAATTTTTACATCTTATTCTTTATTTATTTTTCTTTAAGCATGTTTCTTATTATTCCTGGAGGAATTCTATATTCTGAACGTAAGTATAAATCTGCTCATTTTATTGTTTTAGCAATAGATGTATTACGTGTTTTGTTATTTTATTTTTTAATAGATAAAATAGATAACAAGATAGAGTTCATGGTTTCCTTAAATATTCTCTATGCATTTTTGTGTATATTTTTAATGACTGTAAAAATGGAATTTAATATTTATAAATCATTAATATCTATTTTTTATTTAAAAGATTTTTTTAAAAGATCAAAAACCTTTTTTTCTTCGTTTATTAAGTTTGTTTTTTATTCCGCGTGTTTACCTGCTATAACTCAACTTGATATTATTTTTATTAAATTTTTATTTTCTGATGAAATCTCATCCAGCTATATTGTTGTTTCTACATTTGGCAAAATTATTTTTATAATCCCGGCTGTTCTGCAAGGATATTTATTTAATGAAAGTTATTTTCTTGAAAAAAAAAAATTAATTTATAATTATGTTTTTGTTTTATTTTTATCAATTATAATTTTAGTTATTAGTTTATTTGTAATTGATTTTATAATTGTTTTACTTTATGGGGAGGTATATTTATTAACAATTGATGCTTTCAAAATTATTACTATTAGTTTTCTTTTAATCTCTTTCTCTAATTTAATGATTAATAATCTTTTAGTTAAAGAAAAATACAAATTTTTATTTATTTTATATTTATCGATAGCTCTTTATATTTTCTTAAATTTAATATCAAATGAATCTTATAATCAAATTGCACTAAATCTCTTATATTCTAGTATAATTTTGTTTGTGGGCATTTCTTTAAATTTTTATTACACTCTTATAATGAGAAATGAAAAATAGTATATTCATAGCAGGTGGAACAGGACTTGTCGGTTCAAATTTAGCTTTACTTCTTCAGAAAAAAAAAATTAAATTTAGTGCTTCTTATTTTAAAACAAAACCTCCTGCAAGTTTAAAAAAAAAATATAAAAAATATAATTTTTTGAAATTAAGTGATTGCATTAAATCTACAAAAAATAAAAAAATTGTATTTATTTGTGCTGTCATTGGTTCAAATGTGAAGGGCATGAAAAATGATCCTATGAAAAATACTAATGAAAATTTGATAATTAGAATAAATTTATTTAGGGCTTGTTGTATAAATAAAGTTAAAAATATAATTTGGGTTAGCAGCTCAACTTTATATCAAAAATTTGAAAAACCAATAAAAGAGGAAAAATTAGACTTGAATTTACCACCTCATGATATTTATAGAATTACCGGTTCTGTTTACAGATATATTGAGAGCTTAGTGGAATATTTCAGAGTGATGCACAAAATGAATATCACAGTAATCAGAACTACAAGTATATATGGTCCTTTTGATAATTTTGATCCAAAATTTTCTCATGTAATTCCCGGCTTAATTAAAAAATTTTATATATCTAAGAAAATTACTGTTTGGGGAAATAAGAGAATTATTAGAGATTTTGTTTATGTAAAAGATCTAGTTAAGGTAATGTTACTCGCTTCAAATTTTAAGAAAGGATTAACTTTCAATTTTAGTTCTGGGAAAGGTACAAGTATTTTTAAACTAGTTAAAACTTTAAAAAAAATATTAAATTCAAAAAAAAAAATTATTTTTCCTAACAACAATTTGTCATCGGTGAAGTACCGGGTGCTATCAAACCTGAAAATAAATAAACTTCTTAAAATTAAGAGAACAAATCTAGAGGATGGTTTAGAAGAAACAATCGAATGGTATAAAAAAAATCATTCTTTTGATGAATAAAAGTAATAATGCTTTTCGTTTGCTCTTTTGTGATACTCAAAATATGGATTATTATTTTTTAATAGTTTATTAAAATATTGAAGATTATTAATATTTTTAAACTTTTCTTGAAATGCAAAAAATCTTAGATTTGATTTTTTAATAATTTTCTCAAATTCTTTTCTTAAAAATAATGGTGTTTCAGACAAACCCCAATTACTTAAAAATACGGTTTTATTTAGATTGATTTTATTAACAAATTTTTTCAATTCATTTATATTATTAAATAAATATATACTTTTTTTTTTAGATAAAAACTTTGGATTTAAAATAACTTGGTAACCGAGCATTTTTAAATAATAATATTGTATAAGATTAACTTCTAACAAATCGTAAATTATATAATTTTTTATTGAATATAAATTAAGAAATAAGTTGCAAAAATTTCCATATCCACCTCCAAATTCTAATACGGTATTATTGTAATAAATTTGATTTTTTATCTTTGATAATTTCATTAAATTATATGTATCATGAATTCTATTTCCACTACTGTCAGGGTATAAAAAAAAGGGAACAGGATTTCCAATTTTTTGTTCTTTGATAATTTTATTCCAATGGGTTTTCCAATATTTATCTTTTTTTAAAATTTTTAATTCGTTGTAAAAAAAAAATCTATTAAGTCCAAACATAATTTTATGAATATTATCAAGTGAAAGAAAATTTTTTAATTTTTCAGAATTAAAAATTATATTTTTTAGATCTTTTTTAAATTGTTTAAAACTAGGGAATAATTTTTTATTATCTAAATTTTCACTTAAAACGAGTTTTTTCATATTCATTATTTCTAAAAAAATTTTTTTATGCTTTTTGTATTTTTTTTTTGGTAATTTAAACTTACCTAAAAAAACTATGGAAAGAAAAATATTTAATTTCCTGTAATAAATACCAAATACGCTGTAAAGAAATTTAATCATATTTTTTGTAAAGACCAATTTTAAAAAAAATCAAAATTTTGAAAATTATAAATAATAATGTTAAGTGTGGTTTTAAAAACAACTGGAAAAAATTATTACTATTATAAATTGTTCTTAATCTTCCACCAAAAGTAAATTGATCTTTAAATGATTTATTTTTTTCATATTTTTTTTTATAAACATTTAATGTTTTTAAATAATATTTCTTTTTAGAAATATGTTGTTGTAATGTTAAGTTAATTTCATTGTGCAAAATACATTCTGATTTAATTTTTCTTAAATCTATAAACTGATTATAAAATTCTTTATTTTCTATTATTAATTTTTTATCTATGAATTTTTCTAAAATTTTAGTTTTATATTTTTCTCTATATCGTTGAGAAAAATCCCAATCTTCTTGACCAGTAATATTTTCATCAAAACCCCCAAGTTTACGAAAACTTTCTATCGAAAAAAAACGTATAGCATCTATACTACTTTCTTCATAAAATTGTCTTTCAAAATCTCTAGATAGATTGAATAAACTTTTACCCAAAATTTTTTCTTTTATATATAAGCCACTCTCTTTAGATACTTGAATTGTTTCAACGAGAGAATTTATTAAATTTGGAGTTAAAATCATATCAGCATCTAAATAAAGACCATATTTACCATTACAATTTGTAAATCCAATATTTCTTTGTTCAGATCTTTCTTTACCATGCGGAATAATATTAATATTAAATTGTTTTGAAATTTCTAAAGTTTTGTCTGTCGAGAAATTATCAACTAAAGTTACTTCTATGTTTGAATAAGTTTGTAGTTTTAATGATTTTAATAAGTTGTATATATTTTTTTCTTCATTTCTGGACGTAATTATTACAGAAACAACATCACTCATTCTTAAGTTAATAGTTTCTAAAGGATTTTATATTTATACCTTTATATCCTTCAATCAGTTCTTTTATACCATCATCTAGTGAAAATTTTGGGTTATAACCGGTATCTAAAATCTTTTTATTTGAAACTATATAATTTCTTTGATCTTCATCTTTTTGAAAATTGTCTTCATGGTAAAAAAAATTAATATATTTTTTTATTTTTTCACACAATTCTTTTTTTGATAAGTTTGCATCTTCTAATCCCAAATTAAATATTTGGTTTTTCATTTTTTTATAATTGTTTATACAATATACAAATGCTCTTGCCACATCTCGTACATGAATATAATTTCTCTTAAAGTTACCCTCAAATAAAACTATAAACTTGTCATTTATTGCCCTATATACAAAATTATTTACTAAAAGATCTAATCTCATTCTTGGTGACATTCCAAATACAGTTGCCAGTCTTAAACTAATAAAATTATTTAAGTTTGTAAGTTCTTTTTCTACCTCAACTTTGTGTTTTGCATAAAGGGATATTGGTTTTAATTCTGAGTCTTCGGTGAAAATTTCAGATTCTCCACCGTGTCCATAAGCACTATTCGTTGTTGGCATCAAAACAATTTGGTTTTTACTTATTTTTTTAAATAATTTTAAATTATGCTTATAGTTTATGCTTTCTGCATCTTCCTTTCTGTCCTTGCAAAGTGGCGCTCCAACCAGTGCTGCTAAAGGTATAATTATATCGCTATTTTTAATTTCTCTTTCAAGGCCATCTAAATCTCTACAATCTTTATTAATTATTTTAAAATTTTTATTATTACAGTATGAAGCAAGTGTATTTGACTCATATAAAAAGTTATCTACTACAGTTACTTGATGATTTTCTTCTAACAAGTATCCACTTAAAACTGAACCCAAGTATCCCGCTCCACCTGATAATAGAATTTTCATAATAATTATATTGATTTATATACGATACTTTAATAACAATCTAAAGACTTAAATTTTTCATATGATCATAAGCAGAACACCATTTAGAATATCTTTTTTTGGTGGAGGTACAGATTTTCCAAAATGGTATAGACAAAAAAAAGGAAAAACGATTTCAACTTCCATAGATAAATATTGCTACATATCACTTAGAGAATTACCTCCATTCTTTAAATATAAATATAGACTTAGATACTTTAGACAAGAATTATCTACATCATTAAGTAAAATTAAACATCCAAGCATTCGAGAAACAATTAAATTTTTAAAAATTAAAAAACCTCTTGAAATTTTACATAGTGCAGACTTACCTGCTCAATCTGGTCTAGGTGCCAGTTCAAGTTTTACAGTTGGACTCTTAAATACCTTTGGTGCTTTTAAAAATCAAATACTCACAAAAAAAGAATTAGGATTAAATGCAATTGAAATTGAACAAAAAAAAATAAAAGAGTATGTTGGATCTCAAGATCAAATGTCAGCCTCTTTTGGTGGGTTGAATATTATAAATTATTACGAAAACAATATTGAGGTAAAACCTGTATTAGCTGTTGAAAAAAATATTAAGGCATTAGAAGATAGTATGTTTTTATTTTTTACTGGGTATCCAAGATCAGCATCATTAATTGAAAAAGATAAGATTCAAAATGTTGATCTGAATGAAAAATATTATTCAGAAATATATAAAATAACATGTGAAGCAGAAGAAAAAATTTACAATTCTAAAAATATTATTTCAGATTATTCAGAATTGATGAATAAGTATTGGTTTTTAAAAAAAAAGTTATCTAGAAGTGTTACAAACCCAAATATAGATAGACTTTATAAATTAGGTATTAAAAATGGAGCATTTGCAGGTAAATTAGTAGGAGCTGGTGGAGGTGGTTTTTTGCTATTCTTTATTAATCCAAAAAAAAGAAATCATTTTAAAAATTTGTTTAAAAAATATACTATTGTACCATTTAAATTTGAAAATAACGGCTCTCAAATAATCTATTATAAAAAAGATATTAATTATGATTCATAGGTTAATGAACAACAATATTACATCCAAAGATAGAGATGTTCTGGTTAAATTTATACAAAATACAGATTATTTTACTAATGGAAAAAAAGTAAAAGAATTTGAGGAAAAATGGAGTACTTGGGTTGGAACTAAATATAGCGTTTTTGTTAATTCAGGTTCTTCTGCCAATTTATTAAGTCTTTCATATGTAAAAAGTATTTATGAAGATGGTGAGATAATTGTATCTCCTCTTAATTGGGTTTCTGATGTAACCTCTATTTTGTATAATGGGTTTAAACCACGTTTTATAGATATAAATTTAAAAACTCTTTCTATGGATATTGATAAAGTGATTAATTCAATAAATAAAAAAACAAGAGCAATCTTAATTACACACATATTAGGTTTTAATGGGTTAAAAAAAGAATTAATAGATATTTGTAAAAAAAAAAAAATTCTTTTAATTGAAGATGTATGTGAATCTCACGGAGCAACCTACAAAGGAAAAAAGCTGGGCTCTTTTGGTAACCTAAGTAATTTTTCATTTTATTATGCTCATCATCTAAGCACTATAGAAGGTGGGATGGTTTGTACAAATGATAGAAAAATATACGAAAAAATTAGAATTATGAGAGGTCATGGAATGTTGAGAGAAAGCACTGACACAAATTATAAAAAAAAAATATGTAAAAAATACCCAAAGTTAAATGAAAAATTTATATTTATAGAACCCGGATATAACTTTAGAAGTACAGAATTAAATGCTGTAATTGGAATAAATCAACTAAAAAGATTAAATTTTAACAATAAACTAAGAAATAAAAATCATGAATATTTTTTAAAAAATTTAGATAAAAAAAAATATTTTACTGATTTTGATTTGGAGGGATCATCTAACTATGCATTCGTAATTATATTTAATAAAAATTATAGAAAAATTTCCTTTAGAAAAAAATTTGAGAGGATATTATTTAAACTTGGTATTGAGTTTAGGAGAGGAACTTCAGGCGGTGGTAATCAATTAAGGCAACCGTATTTAAAGAAACATATTAAAATTAATAAATTAAATATTAATAATTTTCCAAAAACAGATATTATTCACAATTATGGTTATTATATAGGAAATTATCCAAATTTATCAAAATCTAAAATTTTGAAAATATGTAACATCCTAAACAATATTAATTAAAAATGAGTAGAAGAATTTTAATCACTGGAGTAACAGGAAGTGGAGGAAGCTATCTTGCTGAACATATTTTAAAAAAAAAGAGTGTACAAGTAATTGGCTTAACTAGGAATAAAAATAAACTTAAAAATAAAAATATTAAAAATTTACTAAAAAACAAAAACTTTTCCATCAAACATGCTAATTTGTCTAATTTAAATAAATTAAAAGTATTAATTAATAAAGTTAAGCCTCAAATAATTTTCCATTTAGCTTCAAATGCGGATGTAAGAAAATCTTTTTTTTATCCTTACGATATAGTTAAAGGAAATAATATATGCACTCTTACTTTACTAGAAGCTGTAAGATTAGCGACAATCAATCCAAGAATAATGATTTGTAGCACAGCTGAAGTTTATGGAAATGTAAAAAAGAAAGATCAGCCAATAGATGAAAGAGCTTTAATTAATCCAATAAATCCTTATGCCGTATCAAAAACCTTTCAAGATTTAATAGCTCAAAATTATTGCAAATTGTACAATATGGATATTGTTATAACTAGAATGTTTACTTATTTAAATGCTAGAAGAAAAAATTTATTTGCATCAGCATTTACTTATCAAATTGTAAAGTTTTTAAAATATCCAAAAAAAGTACATACTTTAAAACATGGTAATTTGAATAGTTTGAGAACCTTATTGGATATTAGGGACGCCATGGAAGCCTACTGGTTGGCAGCAACAAAAGGAAAAAAAGGAGAAATTTATAACATATGTGGGGTAATTAAAATTAGCGTAAAAGATTTTTTGGATAAAATTATAAAATTAAGCGGGATTAAAGTAAATACACAATTGGATAAAAATTTAGTTAGACCAAATGATATACAAATACAAATAGCAAATTGTAAAAAGTTTAAAAATGATACTGGGTGGTTAGCAAAAAAAAATCTAGACGAAAGTATAAATTTTTTTTTTAAAGAATGTATAAAACAGAATAAAAAATCTTAAATGTGTGGTTTCCTAGGTTGCTTTTTAAAAAAACCATTAAAAAAAAAGTTTGACACAAAATCTTACCTAAATTTATTTGGGTATCGTGGCCCAGACTCTTCAGATATTTATGAAAATGGAAACAAAACTTTTTTTTTAGGATTTAATAGACTTTCTATTATAGATTTATCTAATAAAGGAAATCAGCCATTTGAAAATAAAGAAACCGTTGTCTCAAGTAATTGTGAAATTTATAATTTTACAGATTTGAAACAGGAATTAAGAAATTATGTTTTTAAATCGAATTCAGATTCAGAGGTTGTAATCCATGGATACTCAGAATGGAAAGATGATCTATTTTCAAAACTTCAAGGAATGTTTTCTGTGAACATTTATGAAAAAAACCATAAACTAACTTTAGCTAGAGATAGATTTGGAATTAAACCTTTATTTTATTATTTTGATGATGATAAGTTAATTTTTTCATCAGAATTTTTTCCATTAGTTACTGTATTAAAAAATTTGTCTGTTAAAATTGAAGAAAATTTAGAAAGTTTAGAAAACTATTTCTTTGGTCCTTATAATTTTTCGTCAAAAACTTCAATTAAAAATATTTTTAAGTTAGAACCAGGTTCAGTTTTAAAAATTGATGATAAATTTAATTTAAAGATAAATAAATTTTGGAATTTTAATAATTCTACTGATTATAATGAAATTTCATTCTCTGCGGCGTGTGAAAAATTTGATTACTTAATTAATAAATCGATTGATAGGCATTTAATAAGTGATGTCCCTTTAGCCGTTTTGTTTTCTGGAGGAATCGACTCATCATTAGTAACAAAACTATCAGCTTCGAGGAATAAAGAAATTATTAGCATTACTGCTAATTTTGATGATCAATTTTCTAAGGAAGATAAAATTCAAATGAAAGAATTTAATGAAAATTTAAAAATAAAGAATTTTTCTTTCAATTTAAATTCAAAAAATATTTTAAAGAATATTCATAATGAAATAACTATTTTCGATGATTTGTCATCATCAGATCCAGGATTTTTAACGAACTTTCAACTTTGTAAAGAGATAAAAAAATTAAATATAAAATCAATTTTGGTTGGAGATGGTGCAGATGAAATGCTGTCTGGATATTCATGGTATGGACTTGATAAAATGCCTTTTAAATTTTTACCAAATTTTTTAAGAGATTTGATGTATTTTTACTCTACTTCAAGAACTTTTGATATTATAAATGGCCACAAAGTATTTAAGAGATTTAGAGAAACATTAACAAATACTAATTACAGCCAAAAAATTACAAATAATGAGGTATTTTCACAGCTGCCTAATCATTATTTGTCTAAAGTAGATAGATCAACAATGAGAAATTCTATTGAAGCAAGAGTTCCATATCTGGACAATGATATTTACGATTTTATTATAAGTTTGCCACCAAAATACAAACTTAAAGGTAATTTTTATGGTTTTGGTAATTTTAAAAAGTCTAACGAAAAATATATTTTGAGAGAAGTATCAAAAAAATACTTACCTAAAAACATTTGTGAAAAAAAGAAATTTGGATTTAGCTTTGATTTATCAAATGTAATAGATGCGAATAATGATTTAATAGAGGAAGAACTTAAAAAAAATGATTCATTAATAAATAATTATTTTAAAAAAGGGTCAGTTAAAAAAATGATGAATAAAAGAAGAAAATCAAAATACTTTCCGACAGGAATTTATAATGATTTAATTATATGGAAATTTTTTTTATATGAATGCTGGAAAAAGCAAATTAATTGTTAAAAATCTATTTATAGGGCATCGAGATTATTTTAACAATTTTGAATTCAGAAAAGGTGGTGGTGATAACCTAGCAAGTGAAATTTTTAATTTGAATTATATATCATTAGAAATATCTCATGGATCATTATCCAAAGACAACTTTTTTTCTATGATTGTAAAAAATAATTATAATAATAAAATTTTGTTAAAAAAAAAGTTTAACAATTATTTAAGAATTTTTAAATACATAATAATTCTTTTTTATTTTTCGGTATTTCTAAAAAAAAATAATTATACTTTCAATACACTATTATGCATAGATCCAATTTCTGCTTTGATTGGTATTTTCATAAAGAAAAAAAAAAGTAGTAAATTAATATTTCATATTACAGATTATTCAGAAAAAAGATTTTTTAATCCAATATTAAACTCAATTTATCAACTTATATTTAGATATTCCTTATTTTTCTGTGATTATGCAACGTCTCCTTCAAAAAAATTAATAAAAAAATTTGGTAGAAAGATATTTCATATTCCAAACATTCCAAAAGTAAAA
>CACAIU010000013.1 GCA_902532645.1 uncultured Pelagibacteraceae bacterium
CTAAAACAGGAAAGTTACTTTTGATTTTTTTTAATTTATTTGTACTGAGCATTTAGCTGTACATTCCTTCTTTCACTTTAATCATTTTATACATCAGATCGTTTAAAGGTGTTTTAACCCCATGTTTTTTACCTATTTTTGAAACTGCACCACTAATAAAGTCTATTTCAGTTTTTCTTTTATATTGAACATCGAAAGCCATGGATGATTTGTTGGTTTGCATTGAATCTACAATTTTATTGAACATGAATAGACATTCATCTTCAGAAACATTTACACCGTCAGCAAGTGCAACTTCTCTTGTCTCTAAAATTATTTCTTTACCTAAGCCTCGAGACACTTTGTTTGCTTTGTTATTTATATATAAGTCAGTGTGATGAAGATCAAAAATTGCGGATAATGGTCCAATTGCTGTTAACGCAAAAAGCTTCATCCATTTTCTTTTCTTTACATCTTCTGCTGCAATCATTTCAAGATTATGAGCTGTAAAAGTGTCTGCTATTTCTTTAATTCGATCAGTAATTCCTCCTTCATATTCACCAATCCAAGAGGGTAATGAGCCATGATTCATTATATGTCCTGGCCCTAAAATATTTGAAGCTTGAGTAGTTGTACCACCAATTACTTTTTCATTACCTACAATACTTTGAATGATTGCTTCATGCCCAATGCCATTTTGAAAGGACATGAAAACTGTTTTGTCTTTGATTATATTCTTAATACTATTTAATGCTGGTTCTAAAGCTGTAGCTTTGCACATAACAATTACAGCATCTACTTTATCTAATGAGGATGGATCTGAAGTGGCTTTAACTTTGATTATACGATCTCCGCCATGACCATCCATTTTTAAACCATCTTTATTAATTGCATCTACATGCTCTTTCCAAACATCAATTAAAATTACATTTAAACCTTTTTCAGCAAGCAAACCTCCAAACAAGCAACCCATTGCTCCTGCACCAAGAACAGCTACTTTCAAATCTTTATTAATCATCGTTACCTTATTTAAAATTATTTATGTATAGAAATTATATATATTATCTATAGACATTATGCAAAATAAATTATAGCTTATTTACATCATGCAATTAAAAATAGAAAAAGGAACTTTTAAAGATTACTCACTAGAAGATATTTCAGATGCATTAAGAAGAGGATTGTCAGAAAATTTCAAAAATGTTGAAGTAGAAGTGGTTGAGTGCCCTAATCTTAGAGATTGGGATTGTCCATCAGAAGGAATAAGTGGAAATCAAAAAATAATAGACGTTGGTGGAGAGCCTTATATGCATGATCCAAAATTTATTGGTGCAGAGTTTGACTATCAAGAAATATCTAAAATGATTGACTCTGAAAAATCTTATGCTTTAGGAGCTGGATCAGGCGCAATGTCATGTTTAAATGGTCACTGTGGAGAATTAGTTATAAATGAAAATTTAATTACTGATGAGTCCAAGTCAATAATAGCAAGAGTAAGCCCAGACAAAAAATGTATTGTTGAAAAGTATTCTGCAAAAAAACATGGTGGACTTGGAAACATTTATTACACAGATGGTAAACAAGGAAAAGTTATTAAAATAAAAATCAAAGGTAGAAATGGAGAACAAGGTTCTTTGCCCCAAGCAATGAGATCTTCTTTATCAAAAAATTTAAAAATTAAAGATAATGAACACTTGTCTCTTGCGGGAGTATTTAGAGTATTAAATGGAAAAATAAGATCGCATGTGCAACCTGATTATAAAGATATTAAACATGAGTATTATGATCCAAAACAAATGAAATGTGTAAAAGATTTTCTTCAATTTTATGAACCTGTTGGACCAAAATTACAATGTTATACTGTTCTTTGGACCGGTGATCCTACTGGAGGAGAATTAAATCTAAGAGAGTCCGGTGAACATACTCACTTTCATTCTTACGAACATGACAGAGATGCTGGGCATTATCATTTTGACGTAACACCTGAAGAAATAGAATATGAAGGTTATTTTAACACTGCTACAGAAGTACATAGAGTAAATAACATTTATAAAGAGCTACTAAGTAAAAATAGTATTGAATAGAAAACTCAATGAGTTTAAATTTAATTAAATGAAAAGACAGTTCAAGTACCCTAAGCACTTTGAAGAACAAAAAAAAATACCAAAACTTACTCAAAAAAGAATTCAATTAGCAGAAATATCACTTGGCGATTTTGAAGGAAGATTAGCTAACGAGTTATTGAATTGGTTTTCTTTAACTCCACAACATTGGATAATGTTGCATATGGTTATGCTTGCTTATTACAAAAATAAATCTATTACAAAAAATCAATTACTTAAAGTAATCGAGAAATCATATTTAACCTCAAATGTTTATATCGATACAGCAATTAAAAAAGGTTATTTTAGAATTATAAGAAATGAGCGAGATAAAAGATCTATATTTATATTACCTTCAGTAATTACCATTAAAACTTTTGAGGAATTTATTGATAGGAGAGATATTCTTTACAAAGGTGTTAAATGAAAAATATCTACACTTGGGCTGCTAAGCCAGCAAAACGAACTTTGACTGTTGGGGATTTAAAGGCAGCTAAAGGAAGAAGAAAATTTACACAAGTTACAGCGAATAGTGTTGAAGAAGCCGAAGCAGCTGAAAAAGCAGGCTTTGATATGATTATATCAAATGCAAAAAATGTAATTCCTGTAAGAGAAGGTTCAAAAAATTTATTTTTAACAGCTGCTTTGGTGTTGAATGAGTTTGTTACTGCAGAAGATATTATGCGTGGAGCTTTTAAAGCATTAGAGAATGGTGCGGATGCAGTTATGACACCAAGAAGTATGGACATAGTTGAAATGCTGGCTAAGGAAGATGTTCCAGTAATGGGGCATTTAGGTTTAGTTCCAAGAAAATCTACTTGGATTGGTGGCTTAAGAGCTGTAGGTAAAACTGCTGATGAAGCTTACGAACTTTTTCAAAACTTTAAAAGATTAGAAGATGCAGGTGCTTTTTCGGCTGAGTGTGAAGTCATACCTGAGAATGTAATGGGAGAAATTTCAAAGCGTACAAATATCGTAACTGTTTCATTAGGCTCAGGGAGAAATGCTGATGTGATGTATTTATTTATGGAAGATATCTGTGGTGACACAGTTAATCCGCCAAGACACTCTAAAGCATATGGAAATTTATTGAAACTTAGAAATGAAATAAAACTAGAAAGAGTAAAAGCTCTTAAGGCTTTTAAAAAAGATTCAATGAATGGAAAATTTCCAGGAAAGAAACAATCTTCAAATTTAGAAAAAAAACAATTTGAAAAATTTATAAATCAACTAGCTTAATAAGCTTTAGACTCTTCTTTTTTTGATGAACCTTTCATTTTTTCTACAACTGCTTTTGCGCCAGCACTTAAAGCTCTCTGATCAGCTCCAATAGTAACAAAATCAAAACCTTTACCTATCATTTTTTGTGCATATTCAGGTGTACCATTATGAATACCTGCAAAAATATTATTCTTTTTTGCATGCTCTAATATTCTTAATATTTCCGAATAAGCTTTTGTGTTTTCTGCTCTATCAAAACCAGGTTCTTCACCTATTGCTAAACTTAAATCAGCTGGTCCAATATAAATTCCATCAACACCAGGTGTTGACATAATTTCATCTAGCTTTTCTAAAGACTCTTTTGTTTCTATCATTGCTAGTTTAAGCATTTCATCATTTGCATGTTTTGCATAATCTGAACCACCATAGATTAATCCTCTAACAGGTCCAAAACTTCTATAACCATGAGGAGGGTACATACAAGCTTGAACAAATCTTTCTGCTTCTTCTTTGTTACTTACCATTGGACAGATGATTCCATAACAACCCGCATCTAGAATTTTCATTATTTGACCTGGCTCATTCCAGTTTACTCTAGCTAAAGGAGTTACATCTTTTGTTGAAATTGTTTGAAGCATTGGGAGTGCATTAGTGTAATCAATTAAGCCATGTTGCATATCTATTGTTAGAGAATCCCAACCTTGGTGGGCCATTACTTCAGCTGAAACGGTACTAGGTATTTGAAGCCAACCATTAATAACAGGTTTCCCTGCCTTCATCATTTCTTTAACTTTATTTTTTCTCATTTTTAGATTTTTAAGCCCATGTGAGTATATTTCACATTTAGATAATCTTTGATTGCACCTGACCCACCTTCACGACCATAACCAGTTTGTTTTATTCCTCCAAAAGGTGCTTCAGCAATAGCAACAACTCCAGTATTAACTGCAACACAACCAGACTCTAGTTTTTCAGATCCAATATGAGCTTTATCCATAGAATTTGTATAAAGGTAACTGCACAAACCTAAGTCGTTATCATTTGCTCTTTCAATTACCTCATCAAAGGTTTTAAAAGTTAATATTGGAACTAGTGGACCAAAAGGTTCTTCCTTCATTATTGTAAAATTATCTTTTACATCATCAAAAACAGTTGGTTCGTAATAATATCCTTTATTAAAACCAGAAGGTCTTTGTCCACCCATTAATATTTTTGCTCCTTCTTTTTTAGTAGTTTCAACTAGTTTTTCTATTTCTTCTAATCTTTTAGCGGTAGTTAAAGGTCCAAGATCCACACCTTCGTCCATACCGTTTCCAATTTTTAATTTTTTTGCTCTTTCAATAAAAGCATTAACAAAATCCTCTTTTCTGTTTTCTTGGATATAAAATCTATTAGGTGAGATACAGACCTGACCGTTATTTCTAAATTTACCAGTTATTGCTATATCAGCTACTTTGTTCATATCTACATCTTCACACACAATAAAAGGCGAGTGTCCGCTAAGTTCCATAGTAACTCTTTGAACTTTATCAGCTGCTTTTTTTAAAATAATTTTACCAACTCTAGTTGATCCAGTAACTGAAACTTTTTTAATTATATCCGACTCCATTAATTCATTTGATATTTCAGCAGGATCGCCTGACAAAAGACTAACGACACCATCTGGTACACCTGCTTCTTTGCAAATATTTACTAATTCCATTACAGCGCCAGGAGTAATTACATCTGGTTTACAAATTACTGAACATCCTGCAGCTAGGGCAGTAGAAATTTTTCTAGATGCTAAAACTATTGGGAAATTCCAAGGAACTAAAGCCGCAACAACACCAACAGGCTGATAATAAACATGAACTCTAGTATCTGGAAATCTACTTTGTTGTGTTTGACCATAAATTCTTTTTGTTTCTTCAGCATTCCACTCAAAAATATCTGCTCCACCACCAACTTCACCAATAGCTTCTGCAAGAGGCTTTCCAACTTCAAGAGTTAACCATTTTGCTATAACATCTTTTTTCTCTCTCATCATGTCTGCAATTTTTCTAAGCACGTAAGCTCTTTGCCATGGTGCAGTGTTTTTCCAAACTTCCAAACCTTTTTCTGCAGACTTTAATGCTTTTTGTACTTCAATAGATGAAGCTTTTGATGCTTTTCCAATAACTTCTTCTGTTGCAGGGTTGATTACGTCGTAAGTTTCTTTTTTTTCTGCTTGTTGCCACTTACCATCAATGAATTGTCCAAATTTTTCGTACATAGAATTTATTTTTAAGTTTACTTAGTTAGGTTTTTTATTTTATAAATAGAATTATATATAAACACTATACATATTAAAAGATAAACATATTAATGAAAAAAATTACTCTCACATGTGCGCACGCGATAGTAAAATATTTGATTGCTCAGAAAATATTAATTAATGGTAAAAAAGAACCGTTATTTCCAGGTGTCTTTGGGATCTTTGGACATGGAAATGTAGCTTGTTTAGGTCAAGCACTAGAAGAAAGTAAAAAAGAACTTCCAACATATAGAGGACACCATGAACAGAATATGGCTCTTACTGGAATTGGTTATGCTAGAGCAAAAAGACGACAACAAATTTTTGTAGCAACATCCTCTGTTGGACCTGGTGCAACAAATATGGTTACAGCTGCAGCAGTTGCTTTGAGTAACAGATTACCTATTTTGTTTCTTCCAGGAGACACTTATGCAAATAGAATGCCAGATCCGGTGTTGCAACAAGTTGAGCATTTTAATAATCCTGGAATAACAGCTAATGATGCGTTTAAACCAGTTACAAGATATTTTGATCGAATAACTAGACCAGAACAGATTATTCAATCATTCCCAGCAGCAGTTCAAACAATGTTAGATCCTGCAGATTGTGGTCCAGCATGTATTGCTTTAAGCCAAGATATACAAGGTCAAACCTTTGATTATCCAGAAGAGTTTTTTAAAGAAAGAGTACATGCAATTAGAAGACCAAGACCAGATGAATTTCAAATTAAAGAGGCAGCAGAAAAAATTAAGTCATCTAAAAATCCAATTTTAATTTCTGGTGGTGGGGTTTTTTACTCAGATGCAATGGAGGAGTTGAGTCAGTTTGCGATTAAACATAATATACCAGTTACGCAAACTGTAATGGGATATTCTACAATGAAAAGAGACCATTCTCATTTTGCAGGTCAAATTGGTGGTTTAGGTGGAAAAAATACAAATACTTTGGCAAAAGAAACAGATTTAGCAATTGCAGTTGGAACCAAACTTGCAGATTTTACAACTGGATCATGGGCAAATTTTGAAAACAAAAATTTTAAACTAGTTTCAATAAATGTATCAAGATTCGATGCTAACAAACATTTAGCGCAAGCTGTCATTGGAGATGCTAAAGTTTCATTAACAGAGCTTTCACAAGTATTAGGTAGTTGGAAAGCTGGGGAAGAATGGAATAAAAAATCTCAAACTGAACTCAAATCATGGAATGAACATATAGATAAAGAGAGTGCGCCGACAAATCAAGAAGTTCCAAGTTATGTTCAGGTAATTGGTGCAATTTATAGAAACTCTGACCCAACAGATATTGCAGTTACCGCAGCAGGAGGCTTAGTTGGTGAGGTTGTTCAAGTTTGGAGACCTAGAGAATTAAATACTCATGAAACAGAGTGGGGCTTTAGTTGTATGAGTTATGAAATTTCAGGAGCACTTGGAATAAAAATGGCAAATCCAGATAAAGAAGTAATTTCTTTTGTAGGAGATGGTTCTTATCTTCTAAATAATACAGATATTTATTCTTCAGTTATTACAAAAAACAAATTAATAATTATAGTTTGTGATAATGGTGGGTTTGCAGTTATCAATCGACTTCAACTATTTAAAGGCGGTAAAGAATATAATAACTTATTAAAGAGCTCTAATACTCCTGGATTGGTTGATGTTGATTTTGCAAAACATGCAGAAAGTATGGGAGCTAAATCTGAACATGTTAATTCAATTTCAGATCTTGAAGCTGCATTTAAGAGAGCAAAAGCATCTGATGTAACATACGTTATTTCAATTAAAACTCATGCTTATAAATGGGTTGAGGGCTCTGCTTTTTGGGATAGTCCAACACTTGAAATTCCTAAAACTAAAGAAAATGAAGAGGCTTTAAAACTTTATAAAGAAGGAAAAGATAAACAAAGACAAGGCGTATAAACCTTTATGAATAAAATTTTTAAGGTCGGTCTTATAGGCTGTGGTCACATCGCCGAGACATACTTTAGAGGGCAACAATATTTTAATAATTTTAAAATAATTGCTTGTGCAGATATTGATCAAAAAGCAGCTGATAAATGTGCAAAATTATACAATATTAAATCTAAAACAGTATCAGAAATTTTAAAAGACAACGAAATAGAAGTTATTTTAAATTTAACAATTCCACAATCTCATTATTCAGTATCAAAAAAAGTTTTGAACTCAGGTAAACATGTTTATTCAGAAAAACCATTAGCAACTTATTTTGCAAAAGGTAAGGAACTAGTCTCACTAGCAAAAAAAAATAAACTTTATCTTGGAAATGCTCCAGATACATTTTTAGGTGGAGGAATTCAAAAAGCGAGAGAATTAATTGATTCAGATTTGATTGGAGAGATTAAACTTGGTAATGCAATTTTCGCATTTCCTGGAGTAGAGTCTTTTCATCCAAAACCTGAGTCTTGGTATAAAAAAGAAGGAGGTCCAGTAATCGATATGGGACCATATTTTTTTACAACATTGGTAAATTTACTTGGACCTGCAAAACAAGTTCAAGGAAGAACATTAACTGCTTTTAAAAAGAGAATTTATGGAGTAGGACCTAAAAAAAACAAATCATTTAAAGTGGAAACACCTACAACATATTTAGCGACAATCCAATTTCACAGTGGTGCTATAATTCAGGTAACACTCTCATTTGATGTAATTAATCATCAAAGAAACCATATGGAGCTTTATGGCACAAAAGGATCGATTATTGTTCCAGATCCTAATATGTTTGGGGGTTCTGTTTTTATTTCTGTTACAGAAGGTGGAAAATGGGGTGAACATAAAACAGACAAGATGCATTTAGGAAAAATTAACATAACCTCATCTAGTGGAAGATCAAATGAAGCTGCTACAAATGCAAACTACCGGAGTGTTGGTTTATCTGAAATGTTATATTCTATTCAAAAAAACAAAAAACATAGGTGTTCAGGTGATTTATCTTTACATGTATTAGATATAATCGAGTCAACCATGAGGGCAGCTAACACAGGAACTCCTCAAAAAATACAAACAAAATGTGATAAACCAAAAAAATTTACTGAAGAAGAAGTAAAAAAAATTTTAATTTAGATGTCAAAACCAATTGTTATATCTGATCCTTTTCCAAGAACATTGGATCTGATTTTTAAAAAAAAAAAATTAAAAGAATTAAAAACAAAATATAAAGTTTTAATAGCACCTAATAAAAAAAAAAGACAATTTTATGAAAACTATATTAATAAAGCTACTTTCATTATGGGTCAGCCAGACTTAGATAAAAAAATTTTGTCAAAAGCAAAAAAATTAAAAGCAATAATAAATGTTGAAAGTAATTTTATGAATAATGTTGATTATACTTATTGTTCTCAAAAAGGAATCCATGTAATTGCAACTTCTCCAGTATTTTCAAAGCCTGTAGCAGAAATTGCATTAGGAATGACACTTTCTTTATTAAGAAATATTCATAATGCTCATTTTGATTTTGTAAAAGGTAAAGAGAAATATGGATTAGAAAGTAATTTTAAAGCATCACTTTTATCAGGAAAAAAAATTGGATTATTAGGATTTGGTGATTTAGCAAAATCGTTATATCCACTGTTGCTACCGTTTACTAAAGATATAAATGTTTATGACCCTTGGTTGTCTAAGAACAAAATTAAAAGCTTTGGATTTAATCCAGTTAGCTTAAATAATATGTTTAAAACGTGCGAAATTATTTACGTATTAGCAGCAGTAACAACTAAAAATAAAAATTTAGTAAATAAACGTTTAATTAATAAAATGAAAACAAACTCATTATTTATATTGATGAGTCGAGCTGCAGTTGTAAATTTTAAAGACTTGATCTCGAGAGTTAAAAAGGGAGATATTTATGTAGCTACAGACGTATTTCCTGAGGAGCCAGTGAGAAAAAATGACCCAATTAGAAAAGTTAAAAATATTTTGTTTTCAGCACACAGAGCTGGAGCTTTGACAGAGGCTTTTTTTGCTATGGGGGATATAGTTTTAAAGGACATGCATTTAATATCAAAAAATTTAAAACCTAAATTTTGTAAAAAGGCCGAATTAAAGACAGTAGGATTATTAGCTTCAAAACCAGTTGCAATTAATTGATATTTTAATAATTTTATAATTTATGTCATCAACTAGCAATCCACTACTAGAAGCAAAAGGAATAACAAAATATTTTGGAACCATAACAGCATTGGAGAACGTAAACTTAAAAGTTCACGCAGGAGAATGCTTAGGTGTTGTTGGAGATAATGGAGCTGGGAAATCAACTTTGATGAAAGTATTATCTGGTCTTTATAAACCTAGTGCAGGCTCATTATTCTTTCAAGGCAAAGAGGAAATTTTAGAAAGTCCAAGAGACTCTCAAAACTTAGGATTAGAAATGGTTTATCAAGATCTTGCTTTAGCAGGTAATTTACCTATTGGTGAAAATATTTTTTTAGGTAGAGAGCCAACAAAAAATTTAGGATTTTTAAAACTTTTAGATTTTAATAAAATTAAAGAGTTAACTAATGCTCATTTAGATAAGTTAAAAATAAATGTTAAAAGTGCTGATCAAAAAGTAGAGGAACTTTCAGGTGGTCAAAGACAAGCTGTAGCGATCGCAAGATCAACAGCCTTTAATGCTAAAGTAGTAATTATGGATGAACCAACTGCAGCATTAGCAATCAAAGAAGTGGGTAAAGTATTAGATCTAATTAATAGTTTAAAAAAAACAGGTGTTGGGGTGATTGTAATAAGTCATAGAATGGACGATATTTTTACAGTTTGTGATCGTGTGATGGCTTTATTCCAAGGAACTAATTTTGCAGAAGCTACTCTTTCAAATACCTCAAGAGATGAAGTTATTGGATGGATCATGGGTAAAAAATAATATGGAAGATAAAGATAAAAAAATAGAAAGTTTGCATTTAAAGTTAATTCCGTACTTTGAAAAATATGGAATACTTCTGTTGTTAGTTCTTATGATTCTGGTAATGCATATTTTGCAACCAGATGTGTTTCTTTCATGGAGAAATGTAACCAATGTTTTTAAACAAATATCCTGGCAATCAATGCTAGCTCTAGGAGTATTTATGGTAATTGTAACAGCAGGAATTGATCTTTCTGTTGGCTCTATAATGATGTTATCTCTTATGATTTTAGCTGTCGTTGCAAAAGCAGGAGCCCCCTGGTTCATTGTAGTTCTTACACCATTGATTGCAGGTTTTTTATGTGGGTTATTTAATGGTTTAGGTATTACTTTATTACGGATGCCTCATCCTTTTATAATGACTTTGGGTACACTTTATATATTTAGAGGTGCAGGAAATTTAATTTCAGGTGGTACTCCTATTAGTGGTTTTACAGATGAAGTTAGATATTTGGGACATGGAAGAATTGATCTTCAATGGTTAGGGTTAGAAAAATCTCAATATTTACCTGTAAGTTTAGTATTAATTGCAATTGTTTATATAATTTTTTGGATTTTTTTAAATAAGAGTAAAACTGGTAAATGGATCTATGCAATTGGAGGCAATCCAAATGCAGCTAGAGCTTCAGGAATAAATGTAAACAAAATTTTAATTATTGTTTATTCTTTGTGTGGTTTTTTATCTGGTATTGGTGCTTTAATTTTAGCTGGAAGAACCGACTCTGGATATCCAAATGCTGGACTTCAATCAGAACTTGACGCGATTGCTGCTTGTATTATTGGTGGTGCAAGTTTTTTTGGAGGAAGAGGAACTGTATTAGGAGTTTTTGCTGGCGTTATGATAATGGGTATCTTAAGGAATGGACTAAATCTAATGGATGTTAGTTCTTTCTGGCAGCAAGTATTAATTGGTTCGATAATAGTTTTAGCGGTTTATATTGACGTCCTAAGAAGAGACATAGGTACAAGAAAATAATACACGTCAAAGTTGTTCTAATCTTACTTAGAACTGTTCTTATTAACAGTTGAATTTATATCAAATTTTATATTTAATTTATTTATAAAAAACAATTAAGGGGAAAATATATGAAAAACTTAACAAAAATAATTAGTGTAATTATTACTTCTGTTTTTCTATTAGCAAGTTTTTCAACAGGGGCATTTGCTGGAAAAAAAATATTATTCAGCATTAAAGGACCTGGATCAGGTAATCCTTTTTGGGCATCTGTAGAAAAAGGAGCTAAAGAAGAAGCAGCAAAATTAGGTGTTGATTTAGTTTTGGTTGCACCACCGCAAGAAGGTGATGTTCAAGCTCAAATTAACCAAGTTGAAGACCAATTAGCAAAAGGTGTTGATGCTATCGCTTTAGCGCCAGGAGATCCAAATGCTTTTGCTCCAATCGTAGACGATGCGATTAAAAGTGGTGTTCCAGTTGTATTTGTAGATACAAAGGGAATTAATGAAGGAGTAACTTTTATTGGAACGAACAACATGAATGGTGCAGAGTTAGCTGCTAAATTTATTTGTGACAAAACTCCAAAAGGTTCAGATGTTGCAATTTTAACTGGCATTGAATCTCAATCAACAGCATTACTTAGAAGAGATGGTGCGATTAAAGGTTTTAAAAATTGTGGATTAAATATTGTTGCAACTCAAACTGCTGAGTGGGATACTGCTAAAGGTAGATCTGTAACTGAGTCAATCATTTTAAAAAATCCTAACATCAAAGCTATATTTGCTTCAAATGATAATATGGGCCTAGGTGCTATGCAAGCTCTTAAGGATGCAGATATGAACAATGTAGTTGTTGTGGGATTTGATGCTACTCCAGATGCAGCTACAAGTATCTTAAAAGGAGAGATGACAGCAACAATTGCTCAGTTTTCTTATAACATGGGTGCATATGGAGTTAAATATGCTCTAGAATTAGCTAATGGTGGAAGTATTGATCCAAATATCGATACAGGAACGCAATTAGTAACAAAAGAAAACGCTAACGATTTTAAATAATCATTAGATAATAAAATATTAAAAAGGGTGGAATTTAATTCCACCCTTTTTTTTTATGTAATATAATATTTTAATGTTAATAAATATTAATCCAGTTTTAAGCCCTGAATTATTATTTCATCTAAGATCTATGGGTCATGGAGAAAAATTAATTTTAGCTGATGCGAATTTTCCTGCTAATACTTCTAATGATAAGGTAATAAGATTAGATGGAGTTGGTATTAAAGAAGCAGCCTCAGCAATCCTTTCGGTTTTTCCTCTTGATAGTTTTATTGTTACACAAGGTGGATCTCCAGCTTTGAGAATGGAAGTGGATGATCAACCAGATGAATTAACAGAGACGCATAAGGAATTTATTGATGTAGTTAAAAATGTTTCTGGAGAAAATTGGAAAGTTGGTTCAATATCTAGGCAAAATTTTTATAAAGAAGCAAAAAAAGCATACTGCATAGTTACAACTACAGATGCTAGACCTTTTGGATGTTTTGTTTTAACCAAAGGTGTAATTTTACCAGACGGCAAGGTTTGGTCATAAAATTTAACAAATGAAATCTATTTCTATATTAGGAGTTTTTGTAGCAGATTTATGTTTTATTGGAGATAGAATTCCCAGCAAAGGTCAAACAATTTTAGGAAAAAAACATGTAGTAGGTCCAGGTGGAAAAGGATCAAATCAAGCGATTGCAGCTGCTAGATTAAATGGAGATGTAAGTTTTATTACCAAAGTTGGTAAAGATAGTCATTCTGAAATGGCATTTAATCTCTATAAGGAAGCTGGATTAAAAACTCATTCAATTATTCAGGATGAAAAACTTTTTACAGGAGTTGCTGGTATTATGATCGATAAAGATGGAAACAATGCAATCAATGTTGTTTCTGGAGCGGCTGAACATCTAGTTGCTGAAGATATAGATAATAAAGTTGAAACAATTAAAAATTCAGAAATATTTTTGACACAAATGGAAACTCCTGATGAAATTACTATTTACGCATTAAAAAAAGCAAAAGAACATAAATGTATAACTATTTTAAATCCTGCTCCAGCACGTAAAATAGATGAGGATATTTTTAAAATAATAGATTTTTTTACACCCAATGAAACAGAAGCTGAATTTTATTTAAATAAAAAAATTGAAACAAGTGAAGATATAAAAAACGCAGCTAATGAGTTGTTAAAAAAGGGTATAAAAAATGTGATTATTACTTTAGGTGAAAAAGGTATTTATTTCGCAAACGGAAAAGAAAACTTTTTCCTGGAAGCTTATAAACTAAAACAACCTGTAATAGATACTACAGGAGCAGGAGACGCATTTAATGGAGCTTTTGCTGTCGGTTTAGCAAATGATCTAGATATAAAAGAAGCCTTATCATTCGCAAATAAAGTTGCAGGTATTTCAACAACAAGATTAGGTGCTGCTTCGTCTATGCCTTTTGCTAAAGAACTAACAGATAATTAAATTTAATTCTTTTTATTTTCAGCCATCGATAATGCAATTTTAAAAGAATTTAAAATTGGATCTAAGTTAGCTTCATTTTTTCCTGCAATCGCAAATGCTGATCCATGAGCAGTAGTAGTTACTGGTACAGTTAATCCACCCTGAACTGTTACTCCTCTATCGAAACCAAATGCTTTAAGACCAGATTGTAACGCGTCATGATACATGCCAACCATACAATCATGGTTTTTATTTTTGTAGGCTACAACAAATGAGGTATCGCACGGTAATGGACCATCAACATTGTAACCAAGTTTTTTTGCTTCCTCAATTGCAGGAATGATTTCGTCTTTTTCTTCTGAACCAAACTCTGCATGGGGATTAAGTGCCTGAATAGCAATTCGAGGATTTTTTACACCATTTAACTCCATAACTTCATTTATTAGTTTTATTGGCTTCATGATATTTTCTTTTGTAATATGTTGAGCAACTTCTTTTATTGGAATATGTGATGTTACTCTTGCTGTCCAAAAATTATCTATGACATTAAATTCACAACAAAAACTATTTACCTCAAGTTTTTCAGCCATAAGTTGTAATTCATCTGAATGTTTATTTCCTCCAAGTTTTAAACTTGTTTTATTCATGGGTGCAAAATTAATTGCATCAATTTTTTTTTCTTTTGCGAGTGTCAATGCTAAATCTAAAGCTTCCAATACACTTTCACCAGATTCTTTTGATGGTTCAGCTAATTTATATTTATGATTTTTTCCTTTAGAAATATCTAATAAAAATCTATTTGCTTTATTAAAATTCACTTCATCAAAATTTTCTACAACATCTATATTATGAGAAATTCCTGTAATACTATTTCCACTTTCAAATACTTGCTTTTCACCAATTATGACAATGTTTGCTTTTTTTGTCATCTCATCATTTAAAAGCTTTGAAATTAACTCTGGTCCAATCCCTGCTGGATCACCAAGTAGAAGAGCAATGTTAGATTTATTTTCAATCATTTTTTTCTTTACGTCTTGTAGCAGATTATGTTTAAATTATTAAATATAAATTAACTAAAGAGGGAAATAATGAAAAAAAGCTTTAAACTATTTTTAGCAGCTGCTTTTCTAGTAACTGAATTTTTTGTTGTAGCTCTTCCATTAATGATCACATCAGCTAAAGCTGATGGTCATCCAATACAAGCAATTACTCACGCTGGTTTTGGTGGTGGAACTGACGTTACTACTAGAATGATGTTATTAAGAGCAAGAAGAGTCCTTAAGCAGGATATGCAATTAGTAAACAAAAAAGGTGGTGGAGGAGCAACATCTATGGATTACATGATGTCTTTACCAGCCGATGGAAATCATACTTTAACTTGGACTACAGGACATGCTGTATCTATGGCTTTAGGTAAAACTAAAGTTAAGTTAAGTGATATGCAACCACTTGCTAGAGGAACTGATGATCCTCAATTGTTTGTTGTTAATTGTAAAGCAGACATCAAAGATGCTAAAAAGTTTATTAGCACACAAAAATCAAAATCATTAAAATATGGAACTACTCATACTGGTGGTATTGATGATGTTAGTGCAATCGCATTTACAAAAAAAGGTGGATTAAAAGATCCAACTATTGTTGCATACAAAGGTGTTGCGCCAATTAAAACTAACCTTATCAAAGGAGATATTGATGTGGGTGTTTTAAACTTAGGTGAAGCATTAACTGAAATTAATGAAGGCAAACTTTGTGTATCAGTTGTATTAGCAAATGAAAGAATGGCTAAAATTGGAGATTCTCCAACAGCTAAAGAATTAGGGATACCTGTTGCTTTATCTACTGTTAGAGGATTTGTAACTAAAAAAGGTGCTCCAGCAGACAGAGTAAAACAATTAGAAGCTGGAATGATGAAAGCTATGAGCCACAACTACTACAAAAATTTCTTAACAGAAATTGGTCTTGATGAGACAAGTGTAGTTGGTGCTGACGAGTGGGGTAAGCAAATGGAAGAAATGCTTACTGAAATGACTGCTCAGCTTAAAGCTTTAGGTTACATTAACTAATCTAATTAAAAGTACATTTGATATGAAAAATGTACAAAAATCAAAAAGGGCAAACAAAAGTTTGCCCTTTTTTTTTAAAGATGAATTTAAGGTTTCGTTTGTAATTATTTTTATATCGTTAATTCTATTACTCACAACTTTTACGTTTGATATAGTTCCTCCAATTTTAAATAGAGGAATTCAGCCAGCAACATTTCCAAAAGCATTATTAATTTTGATCATTGCTATGACATTAATTGTCTATTATTTAGCAACTAAAAATCCTTGGAAAATTGAAAAAAAATTACCTAGATCATTTTTTTTAACATTGTTTAGTTTTATTTTGTTTGTAATAGTTTCCAAAGCTTTAGATTTCTTTTTAGCCATATCAGCCCTATCAATTTTTGTAGCTTATTATTGGGGTGAAAAAAGATTATTTTATTTATTATTGGTTGGAATTATTTTTCCAATCATTGTTTTTGTTTTTTTTGAGACGATTTTAGGTTTAAGATTTCCTCCAGGAATAATTACCAACATTTATTATAGCTAGATGGATAATTTTCTTTTAATGTTGGCACCACTTTTTAGTTCTAAACTATTGTTAATTTTATTTTTTGGAACTTTATTTGGTTTGATATTAGGAGTATTACCTGGGTTAGGACCAACAACAGGTGGGGCATTAATCTTGCCTTTTACAATGACACTTGATCCATTATCTGCAATCGTTTTGTTAACGTCAATTTATTGTGCAGGAACATATGGTGGCGCAATAACAGCTGTACTTATAAATACTCCTGGAACTCCAGCAGCTGCAGCAACCTGTTTAGACGGTTATCCTTTGGCACAAAAAGGTGAAGCAGGAAGAGCTTTGGGTATGGCAACAGTATCAAGTACTGTTGGAGGTATTTTCAGTGTTGTTATATTAGTTTTTTTTGCACCTATATTAGCCCAACTTGCATATGAATTTGGTCAACCAGAATATTTTGCATTAGCAATTTTTGGTTTAACGATGCTTGCCTCAATAGGTGAAGGTAGTCCAATCAAAAATTTAATCGCAGGTGCATTTGGAATATTAATTTCTACAGTCGGTAAAGATTTTATGACTTCAATTGATCGTTTCACTTTTGGGATTAATGAATTGACTGAAGGAATAGGTTTTATACCGGTAGTAGTTGGGCTCTTCGCAATGAGTGAGATGCTGACTCAATCAACATTAATAAATCAAGTTTTTAACAGAATTGCTTTAAAAGCAATTAAGTTACCAAGCAAAGAAGATTATAAAAAAACATGGAAAACAATATTACGATCAAGTGGAATAGGATCTTTTATTGGAGTCCTGCCTGCAGAAGGTGGAACAGTTGCATCTTTAATTGGTTATTCTGAGGCTAAGAGATTTTCAAAAAAACCGGAAGAATTTGGAAAAGGTTCTATAGAAGGTATTGCAGGAGCAGAGGCAGCAAATAATGCAGCAACAGGTGGCGCTATGGTTCCAACTTTAGCGCTAGGTATCCCCGGTAGCGCAACAACAGCGGTTATACTTACGGGATTGATTATTCATGGTGTTAGACCTGGTCCAGATTTATTTAGAGAACAACCAGATTTCTTATACGGAATATTTGGTGCCATGCTAATAGCTAATATCCTTTTTTTTATTTTTGGATTTTTTGGAGCAAAAATATTTGCAAGAATTACTTTAGTACCTAATAAAATCTTATGGCCAATGATATTCGCAGTTTCTGTATGTGGAACTTATTCTTTAAATCAATCCATAATAGATGTTTGGATAATGTTATTTTTTGGAGTGCTAGGTTTTTTTATGAGAAGATATGGCTTTTCAGTAGTACCAGTTATTATTGGATTAATTTTGGGTGAGTTAGTTGAAGGAACTTTAAGACAATCTCTAGTTATATTTGATGGTAATTGGCTGATGTTTTTCACAAGACCAATTGCTTTAACATTCTTTATTTTGTCTTTAATTGCTTTAGCTTTTCCTTTAATAAGATCGAGGAAATTAAAAAAGAAATAATGATTAAGTACGATTTAAATGATCGAGTGGCAGTTGTTACTGGCGGAGCCCAGGGTTTTGGTTTAGCAATAACTGAAAGATTTATTGAAGCAGGGGCTAAAGTTATAATTTGGGATATTGATGAGAATGCTGCTAAAGAAGCGATTAATAAAATTAAATCAGTAAACCTAAGTCATCAGGTAGTAGACGTAACTAATTTTGAAATAGTAAATAAAAATTTAGCAGAAGTAGAAAAAAAATATGGAAAAATAGATATTTTTGTTAACAACGCAGGTATTGCGGGTATGAATACTACTGTCGCTGAATACCCATTAGATGAATGGAAAAAAGTGATGAATTTAAATTTAAATTCAGTTTTCTATTGTTGTAAAGCAGTTGTTCCATTCATGTTAAAAAATGACTACGGCAGAATAGTAAATATTGCATCTATTGCAGGGAAAGAAGGAAATCCAAATGCGAGTGCATATAGCACATCTAAGGCGGGTGTTATTGGTTTAACAAAATCTCTAGGTAAAGAACTTGCCCAAAAAAATATAGCTGTAAATTGTGTAACACCGGCAGCAGCTAAAACAAGAATTTTTGATCAAATGACTGAGGAGCATATTAATTATATGTTATCAAAAATTCCTAGAAATAAATTTGCAAAAGTTGAAGAATTGGCATCATTAGTAACTTGGTTAGCCAGTGAAGAAAATTCATTTTCGACAGCTGCAGTTTTTGATTTAAGTGGTGGAAGAGCTACATATTAGTTATGCAAGTAGGTATTGATGTAGGTGCAACTAAAATTGAGAGTGTTGTACTTGAACATAATGGGAATGAAAAACACAGATCAAGAATATTGTGTCCAAAGGAGTACACTCAAATTGTAACTGCAATTAGAGATATCCACAGAAAATTAGAACAAGATTTTAAACAAGAACTTCCAATTGGTGTTTGTCATCCAGGAGTTCATTCTCCTCAAACTGGATTAGTAAAAAATGCTCCAAATATATCTTGGTTAGAAAAAAAACCATTTCAAAGCGATCTACGTAAAGCTCTTGGAAAAGAAGTGTTTTGTGAAAATGATGCAAATTGTTTTGCTTTATCTGAAGCAATAGATGGAGCTGGTAAACATTATAAAATTGTTTATGGAATTATATTAGGTTCAGGAGTTGGAGGTGGCTTAGTAATAGATAAAAAAATTATTACTGGCTCGAATGGAGTAGCAGGGGAATGGGGACATAATCAAATTCCATATTTTGCAGCTAAGAAAGAAAATTTTGACTCAAGTAATGCTAGAGAAGCAGAGATTGAAAGTTTTTTATCTGGTTTAAGTTTAGCAAAAAGATTTAAGAAACTTTATGGAAAAAATTTAAAAACAAATGAAATTTTTGAATTAAATAGAAAACATGATTTAGATGCTGAAAGATTTATAGATGATTTTAAAGTAAATTTAGCAATGTCTCTTTCAAGCATCATAAATATTTTAGATCCTGATGCTTTTATATTTGGAGGAGGTGTTTCAAACGAAATTGATTTTTTACATGAAATAGATTCATTGGTTAGAAAATTTGTAATTGGAAGAGAATATGAAGGTGTTTTTTTAAAACCTAGATACGGAGATGCTAGTGGAGTTAGAGGCGCTGCTAGATTAGGAAGAAGCGCGACATATTAGAGTTTCAACTAAAAGTTGAATTAAAAAAAAAATTTTTTTTTATAATTAAAAAAAACGTTACTAAATAAGAAAAAAAATCAATATCAACTTTTAGTTGAATAACGTTTTTTTAGTTATCAATTGAGAATTATTCTACTTATAGTTTCTTTTTTAAAAAATAGTTAACTAAATAAAAAGAGGAAGAGAAGATATGAAAAAACTAATGATCGCTTTAATTACATTAGCGTTCACATCTACTTCATCAATTGCAGGACCTAAGATAGAGGTATTGCACTGGTGGACGTCTGGTGGTGAAGCTGCTGCACTTAAAGTTTTAAAAGATGATTTCGCTGCAAACGGTGGTGAATGGATGGACATGCCTGTAACAGGTGGTGGTGGAGACGCTGCTAACGTTGCATTAAAAGCAAGAATCGTTGCTGGAGATCCTCCATCTGCATCTCAAATTAAAGGACCTACAATTCAAGAGTATGACCAAGAAGGTGTTGTTGCTCCATATAACATTGATGAAGTTGCTAAAGCAGAAGGTTGGGACAATTTATTAGACCCAATGATTGCAGCAATTCATAAGTGTGAAAATAATAGCGGACCTTATTGTGCTGCTCCAGTAAACATTCATAGAATTGACTGGATGTGGGCAAACAAAGCTGTATTTGATGCAAATGGTATTTCAGTTCCAACTACTTGGGATGAGTTAAATGCTGCTGCTGAAAAATTACAAGCTGCAGGAATTATTCCATTCGCTCATGGTGGTCAAGCTTGGCAAGATGCTACAGTATTTGAAGCAGTTGCTATGGGTATTGGAGGAAATAACTATTACAAAAATTGTTATGTAGATCTTAAAGAAAGCTGTTTAAGAAGTGAAACTACAGTTAAAGTTTTTGATCAAATGAGAAAACTACAAGGGTTTACTGATGAAGGTAGTCCAGGAAGAGACTGGAACGTTGCTACTGGTATGGTTATTGAAGGAAAAGCTGGTTTCCAAATTATGGGTGACTGGGCAAAAGGTGAATTTACAGCTGCTGGAAAAGTCCCAGGTGTAGATTACTACTGTGCTGCTACTCCTTCAAACAATGGATACTTATATAACGTAGATAGTTTTATCTTTTACAAATCTAGCGATCCAGATAAACAAGCTGGCCAAAAGTTATTAGCTAAGCTTATGATGGGTAAAAACTTCCAAAAAGTTTTCAACCTATACAAAGGTTCTATACCGGCTCGTTTAGACGTATCAATGGATGAATTTGATAAATGTGCAAAAACATCTAATGCAGATATCAAAACTGCAGGTGCAAGCGGTGGATTAGTTCCAAGTTTTGCTCATGGTATGGCTCAAGGGAATACTATGAAAGCTGCCCTACAAGATATCATCACAGAGCACTTTAACTCTGATATGTCATCTGTAGATGCTGCTAACGCTTTAGCTGACTCAGTTTTAGCTAATATGTAGTACATCAAAATTAAAAGGCCACTTTTGATTAAGTGGCCTTTTTTTTAAATCTAAAAAAAAATATTTATAATGTTCAAGTGGTTAGAAAAAAATTTACCTAAAATTGTAATGGCCCCAGCTGTTGGTTTGATTGGCTGGTTTGTTTATGGATTTGTACTTTGGACTTTATATATATCTTTTACAAATTCTAAAATTCTACCAAAGTATGAACTTTGGGGATTTGGACAGTATGAAAAACTTTGGGCATCAAGAAAATGGCTTATTGCAGTAGATAATTTGCTTATTTTTACAGCACTATTTTTAATCTTCTGTGTTGTTATAGGAATAATTCTTGCAATTTTTTTAGATCAAAAAATCAGAGCAGAGGGTTTGCTAAGAACGATTTATTTATATCCAATGGCGCTATCTTTTATCGTGACAGGAACAGCTTGGAAATGGATATTAAATCCTACTTTAGGTATCCAAAAAATGTTTCGAGACTGGGGTTTCGAGAACTTCACCTTTGATTGGTTAGTAGATAGGGAGATGGCCATTTATACAATAGTTATTGCAGGCGTTTGGCAATCGGCAGGGTTTGTGATGGCACTATTTTTAGCTGGATTAAGGTCAGTAGAAGATGAAATTGTTAAGGCAGCAAAAATAGATGGCGCAAGTTTATTTACGGTTTACTGGAAGATTTTACTTCCAATGATGAGACCTGTATTTTTTACAAGTTTTGTAATTTTAGTTCATATATCTATAAAAAGTTATGATCTTATCGTAGCACTGACACAAGGTGGTCCAGGTATATCAACAACTATGCCTGCTTTATATATGACACAAACTGCATTTCATAAAAGCCAAGTTGGTTTATCTGCAGCGAGTGCGATGATGATGTTTATGGCTGTAGCAGCTGTGATTATCCCATATTTATATTCAGAATTAAGGAGAGAAAATGCAAGATAGTTTAAAATCCTC
>CACAIU010000014.1 GCA_902532645.1 uncultured Pelagibacteraceae bacterium
CCAAGTTCTTTTTATTTCAGATAATAAATTTTTTTTTAACTTAATATCTTTATCAAATGCATAAACAATTTTGTTGTGAGCCAAACAACGTATGATCCAACCTGCCCCAATAACCCCAGTTCCAATTATTGCAACTTTTTTAATTGATGACATTACTTGTGTTTAACAAGTTTTAGTTTTTCTCTAGTTTCTACTGGTGTCATCGGGGTATAACCAAGTTCATCTATAATTCTTACAGCTTTTTCTACTAATTGAGCATTAGTGGCCAATTTACCTTTAGATAAATATAAATTATCCTCTAAACCAACTCTTGGGTTACCTCCCATCAAAACAGTTTGAGCAACAAATGGCATTTCATTTTTTGAAATTGCAAACCCCGACCAAATCCCTTCTTTTGGCATTATATCTTTCATGGCTTGCATAGCTAATGTTGTAGCAGGTGCTCCCCATGGAATTCCTAAACACATTTGAAACATTGGTGGATCACTTAATAACCCTTCTTTATATAGTTGTGCACCAAACCACATGTTTCCTAGATCAAAAGCTTCTATTTCTGGTTTAACTTTTATCTCTTTTAATTTCTTTGCTGCTTTTCTTAAATCATTTGGTGTATTAACTGTAATTACTGAGCTATCACCAAAATTTAAAGTGCCCGCATCTAGAGTGCAAATTTCTGGGAGAAATTGTTCAGCATTTGCAATTCTTTCCATTACATTTGCCATGTCAGTCATAGGACCAAAATCTAAAGGATTTTTACCTTGTCCAATATCAAGATCACCCCCCATACCTGTTGTTAAATTTAATATTACATCTGTGTCACTTGATCTAATTCTGTCGATTACTTCTTTATATAACTCTAATCTTCTACTTGGAGTTCCGTCTTCCTCCCTCACATGAATATGAGCAATAGCAGCTCCAGCTTTTGCTGCTTCAATTGATGCTGTAGCAATTTGTTCTGGTGTTTTTGGTAAATCTGGATGCTTACTCGCAGTATCTCCTGACCCCGTCACAGCACATGATATGAATACCTTGTTGTTCATTTTAAGTAAGATTTATACTATTATAAAAAGGACGAGGGAATAAAAAAATGTCTTTTCATATAACAAACCAAACAATCAAAAAAGAATGGACTGATTATAATAATCATATGAACATGGCTTACTATGTCTTGGTTTTTGATCAGACTTGGGAGATCATTCTAGAAAAATTTAAAATGGGTGAAAAATCTGCAAAGGATACCCAGAGAAGCACCATGGTTGTTGAAACTCGAACTACATATGATGGTGAAGTTAAAGAGGGAGACGAAGTTGAAATTGTTTTAACCTTTTTTGATCATGACAGAAAGAGATTGCATTTTAAGATGGAAATGATTGAAAAATCATCAAAAAAATTATCAGCAACTATTGAAATGTTAGCGCTTTATATTGATCTTAGTAAAAGAAAAGTTACAGAATTTGAAGATGAAAAAATTAAAATTATGGACAACTTTATAAATGAAAATAAAAATGAATTTAATTCTGATAATTTATCCATTATTGGAAAACTAAAAAAATGATTGATGTAAAATTATTATCAGGAGCATTAGGTGCTGAAATAAATGGAATTGACCTAACTGACGTTTCAGATAAAAATTTTAAAAAAATAAATAACTTATTATTAGAACACAAAGTTATTTTTTTTCGAAATCAACCTTTGACATCAGAACAACATGTTGCTCTAGCTTCAAAATTTGGACCATTAGAAACACATGCTTATGTAAGAGGTTTAAGTGAATTCCCTGAAATAATAAGAATAATAAAAAAGCCAGAAGAAAAAACACAATGGGGTGAAGGTTGGCATTCAGATGTTAGCTATAACGAAAAACCAACTAAAGCCGTAATTTTAAAATCAATTAAAATTCCACCAGTTGGAGGAGATACTGTTTTCTCAAATATGGAACTTGCGTGGGAGACCCTAGAAGAAGATATAAAAAATAAAATCAAAAATAAAAAAGCAGTTCATTCTTCACTTGGAGGTGGGTTTTTCCTTGATAAATATAAAGCAATGCAAAGTAATGGAAATATGGATGAATACTCAAACACTCATCCAATTTTAAGAACTCATCCAGAAACAGGTAAAAAAATTCTTTTTGTAAATTGGACTTATACAAAAGAAATTGTTGGTATGGACAAAGAAGAAAGTAAAGAGATATTAAATTTTTTATTTGAACATCAGGCAAGATTAGATCTTACTTGTAGATTTAAATGGACCGAAAATGCAGTGGCTATTTGGGATAACAGAAGTGTTCAGCATTATGCTATTGCTGATTTTTATCCAAATAAAGGGCTTGGTTTTGAAAGAGTAATGGATCGTATAGCTGTTGAAGGGGATCATCCACAATAATAAATGAAGATAATTTATAAAATCATTTCAAATTTTATAAATAATAAATCTTTATACATTGGTGAGAAAGTAACTATGTCAGAACATATGATTCAGTCAGCAATGCTTGCTGAAAAAGCTAAATGTAATGATGATTTAATTTGTGCATGTTTACTTCATGACTATGGTCATTTTCTTTTAGAAGATCCTGAAGAATTAGTTAAAAATAAATTAGATGGAGAGCATGAAAATATTGGATATCAGTATTTAAAAAAATTTTTTGGACAAAAAATTGTTGAGCCAATTAAATACCATGTTTTAGCTAAACGTTATTTGGCTCGAGACAAAAAATATTTTGATTTTTTATCAGATGCGTCAAAATTAAGCCTCAAATTACAAGGCGGAGTTTTAGATGACAAAGAAAGTAAAAAGTTTGAGAATAAATCTTACTTTAAGCCATCAATTCTACTCCGAAAGTTTGACGAAGCCGCTAAAAGAACTGACATAAAAATGAAATCTATTCATGACTATGAAAAGTTGTTAAGTTCAAAACTTATATGAATTTCGATTATTTAATCATTGGCGCTGGAAGTGCAGGCTGTGTACTTGCAAATCGATTAACAGAAAACGATCAAAACAATGTAGCATTATTTGAAGCTGGGAAACCTAGTGATATCTGGAAAGTCAACATGCCACTTGCGATTTTATACACAATGCATGATCCAAAGTATAACTACAAATATTATTCAGAACCAGAACCTCATCTACATAATAGAAGATTATTTTGTCCTAGAGGAAAAATGATTGGTGGATGTTCTGCGCATAATGGAATGGTATTTGTGAGAGGTAATCCGAATGATTATCAAAGATGGGCATCATTTGGATTGGAAGATTGGTCTTATGAAAAAGTTCTTCCCTATTTTAAAAAAATTGAAACATGGTCTGAAGGAGAAAATGAATATCGGGGTGGCAGTGGAATACTACCAGTAAACCAATCTAAAAATAAAAACCCTTTATTCAAAGCATTTGTCGATTCAGCTGGTGAAGCAGGTTACAAAATAAATAATGACATGAATGGTAAAGAGCAAGAAGGTTTTGGAATGTACGATGTTACTATCCATAAAGGAGAGAGAGCAAGTGTATCTAAGTATTATTTAAATCCTGCTAAAAAAAGAAAAAACCTTAAAGTATTTACAGAAGCTTTTGTTGAAAGAATTATTTTTGATGGAAAAAAAGCAATTGGAATTGAAGTAAAAATAAAAAATAAAGTCGAAAAGATTTATGCCAATAAAGAAGTAATTTTAAGTGGAGGTGCAATTAATTCACCGCAATTATTAATGCTTTCTGGAATTGGTCCAAGCCAACACTTAAAAGATAAAGGAATTAGTGTTGTTCACAACTTAGATGGTGTTGGAAAAAACTTACAGGATCACTTGGAAACTTATGTTCAGCAAGAATGCAAAACTAAAGACACCTTATACTCATACGTTAATAAGTTAAATATGGTTAGAATTGGAATTCAATGGTTTTTGAATAGAAGTGGACCTTGCTCTACTTCTTTTTTAGAAGCTGGCGGTTTTTGTAAATCGTCTCCAGAAAGAGAATATCCAAATATTCAATTTCATTTTTTTCCTGCTTTTGTAATCGATCATGGATTAGTTGATCCAGATAGGCATGGTTACCAGTTGCATGCGAGTCCAAACCATCCAAAAAGTAGAGGTCATATAACTTTAAACAGTTCAGATCCTTATGATTATCCAAAAATTCAATTTAATTATCTAGAACATGAAGATGATTTAAAGCAAACCATAGAATGTATTCATGTAGCTAGAAAAATTTTAGGACAAGACTCTTTAATGCCTTTTGCAGGAAAAGAAATTGGACCAGGAGAACATGCTCAAACAAATGAGGTATTCGAAGAATACATCAGATCTAAAGCTGAAACTGCTTATCATCCATCTTGTACATTAAAAATGGGAGTAGATAATATGGCTGTAGTTGACCAAAAGCTAAAAGTTCATGGTGTAGAAAATTTAAGGGTAGTTGATGCTTCTGTCATGCCAGAAATTACAAGTGGAAACCTAAATGCTCCAACATTAATGATTGCAGAAAGAGCATCCGAATTTATTTTAAATTAAAATTATTTGTTACGATAAACTGAAATTAAACAAATGATTTCAAACATTATAGAAGCTGCAACCATTGCTGTAATTTGATTTGGACTATCTTTTGTTGGCATTAAACAAGCAATATCACCACCAATAACATTTTTTCCTTTTAAACATTGAATAAGTTTTCTTGCCTCATCCATATTAAATCCTTTATATGCAGGTTCTATATTTGCTACTCCTGGAGCTACTGTTGGATCTAGACAATCTAAATCGAAGGTAACATAAATTGGATTGTCACCTAGTCTATCTAAAATCATTTTCACACATTTTTCATGACCCCATTCTCTATATTCATCCATTGTAATTACTTGATAACCAATATCGTAACTCGCCTGTAACCAATCTAATGTTCTTGGATTTCCTCTTATACCTATCTGAGTACTTGTGTGTGGATCAACATTCCCTTGTTTAACTAAATAAGAAGCCCAATGTGCTGCTGATTTTTTTGCACCTAAAAAATGATCTAATTTTTCAAAACAATCTGTATGGGCATCAAAATGAAGAAATGTTATTTTTTTTCCTTTAGTTAATTTTGAATTTTTTTTAGCTAAACTTTGAACAATTCCACCAGTTACTGAGTGATCTCCACCAATTGAAACAACTGGCTTTTCAGCTTGTTCAATATGATCATAAAATGCTGAAATTCTTTCTATACATTTTTCATTATCATTAGCTTCTGGAAAAGGAACATCTCCCAAATCGTGAATTTTATTTTCTTTCCAAGGATCAATTTTGTAATCAAAGTGAGATCGTCTCAACATTGCAGAAATATTTCTAACTGCTCTTGGACCTAAATGCTGATCTCTTTCTGTAGTTCCATTCCCAGTACTATGAGGAACGCCTACTAACGCTATATCACAATTTTTCGGGTCTGGATCATTTTTACATCTAAATAAAGTTGGTATACCCCACCAATAAAGGGTTTCCATCATTATTTTATCTTCTTCAGAAATCATGAATTAAATATTGCATAAATTTAATAAATTTAAAAACATATTCTTTTTTGATATATACCGATAATGAGCACTCCAAACAATAATCCTAAAGGAATAGTTTACATATTAATAGCCATGATGGTTTTTTCTGTACAAGATGGAATTATGAAACATATTTATAATTTTGTTTCACTCTATGAAGTTTACTTAATTAGAACAATGGTAAGTTTTGTGCTTATCTTAGCATTTTTAATAATTACAAAAAAACCAATAGTATTTAAAAGCCAATATCCTTTTTTAACTTTTTTACGAGTAATACTTTTTTTCTTCGGTTTTAGTTCTTTTTATGTTTCTTTAACTGTATTACCGCTTGGTACTGCAACAGCTTTATTTTTTGTTACTCCATTTTTAATCACAATATTTGCTCATTTTTTTTTAAAAGAAGAAATAGGAATAAGAAGATGGGTTGCTGTAGTAGTGGGATTTATTGGAGTTTATGTAACACTAAATCCTGATTTTAGTAATTTTAATTACTTAAGTTTACTGCCTATTTTGTGTGCGTTTTGTTATTCCTTATCAATGATAATAATTAAAAAAACATCTGACAAAGATACTGTGCACACGCAAACGTTTACATTTTATATTGGCGCAATGATACTTAGTATAATTTTTTATTTTATCATTGGTGATGGTCAATATAACAATTCAGATCATCCAGCTTCTCAATTTATATTTAGAGAATGGTTTGTTGATTTTAATGCTAATATTTTATTAATGGTTGCAACTGGAATTACAGCTACTCTTGCTTTTCTTTTTTTATTTACTGCTTATAGCATTGCTTCTCCAGCTGTTGTTTCGCCTTTTGAATATTCAATATTATTTTGGTCACCGCTTGTAGGATGGTTATTTTTTGAAGAGATACCTTCATTAAATACAGCAATTGGTATTTTAATAATAGTATCCAGCGGTATTTATATTTTTATTCGTGAAAAAGTACAAAATCAATCTATAGCTACAGAAAAACCTCTTAGATAAATGACAAAAGATAATAATTCTAAGGGTATTATTTTGATAATCATCGCAATGACATTATTTGCGATGCAAGACTCTTTAATTAAATATATTTTTGAAAAAGCCTCTCTTTATGAGATTTTTTTTGGAAGATACTTTGTTGCTGCTGTTTTGCTTTTTAGTTATATAAAATTTAGAAAACAAAAAGTTTCATTAAAAACTTATTATCCTATTTTAACAATTGTTAGAGTGGTTCTTCACTTTTTAGCTTTTTCAGCTTTCTTTATTTCTCTTACTTACATGCCCTTAGCAACTGCAAATGCCTTGTTTTTCTCTTGTCCTTTTTTTGTGTCTATTTTTGCTAAATTTTTTTTGAAAGAATTTATTGGAATAAGAAGATGGTCAGCAATTGTATTTGGTTTCATAGGAGTTTTTATTGTACTTGATCCAAACTTTTCTGACTTTGAATACAAAAGTTTACTTCCAGTAGTATGTGCATTTTTTTATGCAGCATCCATGACAATAACAAAGTACACATCTGATAAAGATGATGTAAATACTCAATTATTTTATTTTTATTTAATAGCTCTAATTTTATGTGGTCTTATTTATTTGTTTATGGGAAATGGACAATTAAATAACCCAGACTTTGATCCGACTACACAGTTTATTTTTAGAGAATGGTTTTCAAACATCGAATATACATGGAAATTTATCTTATTTTTTGGGTTCGTCGCCTCTATTGCCTTTCTCTGTATATTTTCTGCCTACATTGTAGCTTCACCTTCTGTAGTTTCTCTTTTTGAATATTCATTAATTATAATGTCAATGATACCTGGATATTTTTTATTTAATGAAATTCCATCAAGCAGAACATTTTTTGGAGTTGCGTGTATTATAGCAGCTGGCATTTATATTTACTTTAGAGAAAAAGCTAGAGATCAATATATTGCAACAGAAACACCAGTAAGAAGATGAACAAAAACTATATACCAACAATCAATATATCTTCACTAATTAAAAATAATTTTGAAACTCAAAGTGCTTTTAAAACAATTAAAGAAATTGAAAAAGCTTGTGTAAATATAGGTTTTTTCCAAGTGACAGGACATGGACTTAACTTAAAAGAAATTAAAAATATATGTGATGTGGGAAATAAGTTTTTCAATTTATCAGAAATGAAAAAAAGAAAACTATCGCCAAAAAAGTGGAACAAAAAAAATAAAAATCTTTACAGAGGTTATTTTCCAAATGATGTGAATGGCAAAGAAGGTTTAGATATAGGAGATTTAAAAATCACTAAGAAATATTCTTCAAAAATTAAAAACCAATATATTGAATATTTGGATTTAAATACATGTTTTAACAAAACTTCTATAAGGGCCTTGAATAAATATTTTGAAAATATTTACAATTTAAGTGAAACTTTGTTTAAAAGTGTGATCAAATTAAACAAACTTAATCCAAGTCTTTCAAGCAAGGCTTTTTCAAGGTTAAAAACACTTAGCACCTTAAGATTTAATTTTTATCCAAATCAAACAACTCCAGTAGAAATTTCTAAACAAGATGGTGTGGCGCTTGGATGTGAAACACATGTTGATAGTGGAATATTTACAGTTCTCTACCAAAATAAAAAAGGTGGTCTTCAAGTACAGAATAGAAAAACAAAAAAATGGTATGATGTACCATTTAATAAAAAAGCTTTAGTAGTAAATACTGGTAGAGCTTTAGAATTTTTAAGTAGAGGAAAATTTAAAGCTACAAACCACAGGGTGTTATGGAATAAAAGTAAGAGACTTTCTATTCCATTCTTCTTTGAACCCTCTTATGACTTTAAAATGAATAGATCTTTCCTTAATTCAAAAAAATATTCTAACACAGGTCAGATTTACGAAAAATTTCTAAATCAATCATTAAAAAAATTTATTGAATATCAACGTTAAAATACTTTAAGTCGTTGAAAATTTATAATTAACTTTTATAAAGAATTTATAATTTGATGTCTAAAGTATTTGATTTATTTATAATTGGTGGTGGTATTAACGGCACTGGTATTGCAAGAGATGCGTCTGGAAGAGGTTTGTCGGTGTGTTTGGCAGATAAAGGAGAAATTGGAGGTGCAACTTCTTCTTGGTCTACAAAATTAATTCATGGTGGACTTCGTTATTTAGAAAATTATGAATTTAAATTAGTAAGAGAGTCACTTAAGGAAAGAGAAATTGTTTACAAAATTGCAAAACATATCTCAAGACCAATCCCATTTATTATTCCACATACCGATAAAATTAGACCAGCCTGGTTGATTAAATTTGGTTTGTTTTTGTATGACAATTTAGGAGGAAAAACCAATATTCCAAAATCAAAAACATTTGATCTTAATAAAAAATTTCCAAATATTCTAAAAGAAAAATACAAAACTGGTTTTCAATATTTTGATATTCAAATTGATGATAAAAAATTAACAAAACTAAATGCTCGAGATGCAAAAAGAAACAAAGCTAAAATTTTAGAATACAACAAAGTTAAAAAGACTGAAATTATTAATAATGAGTGGGTCATAAGTCTTCAAGATGGAAAAAAAATAAAATCAAAAGTTTTGATTAACGCATCTGGCCCATGGATAAATGATACTTTGAATAAAAATATAAAAATAAAATCTAAAAATAAAATTAGATTAGTTAAAGGAAGTCACATCATTACTAAGAAACTGTATAAAGAAGATGTTGCATTTACTTTTCAAAATACAGATAAAAGAATAATATTTGTAATTCCTTACAAAAAACATTTTTCATTAATTGGAACAACTGAAGTGGAAGTCAAATCCCCAGAAAATAATGGAATATCAAATCAAGAAATTCAATATTTAATTAAATCAGTAAATAATTATTTAAAAAAACAAATTAGCAAAAAAAATATAGTGGATACTTATTCAGGAATAAGGCCTCTAATAGAGGATTTTAAAGAGGCCTCAAAAGTTACTAGGGATTATGTTTTTGATTTACACATTGTGAAAAAATTACCTCTTTTAAATATTTATGGAGGAAAACTTACTACATATAGAAAGTTATCTGAAAAAGTCCTCATAGACCTTAAAAAGTTTTTACCCAAAACAAAAAAAGGCCCATGGACAGATAAAAAGAGACTTTTTTAGATTTCCACTGCTATAAAAAAGTGATATCGTTATTTAATAAAGCGATACATAACTCGTCGTTAAAATCAAAGATTTACGAAAGTGGGATCGGTCGTCTTTAAATTAACTTTTAAAGGAGGCTTTATGAAATTTGGTTATTTTTGTAATACCACAAACTGGACACACAAACCTTATCATCAATTATTAGATGAAACTAAAGAAATCACAGAATACTGTGATCAAAACAAATGGAATTCAATTTGGTTTACAGAACATCACTTCAATCATGAGGGAATGGAGTCTTGTACAAATCCATTAATGATGGGTGCAGATGCAGCTGCAAGAACAAAAAATATTAGAATAGGCCAAGCTGCAAACGTTATTACTTTTCATAATCCAATAAGATTAGCTGAAGATATAGCTACACTAGATCAGCTTTCTAAAGGAAGAGTTGAAGTAGGTGTGGCAAGAGGAATTTATGGAAGAGAAGCAATTAACCTAAATAAAGAAGCTGACTTAAAAGATCAGGCTAAAAATTTTAGATTATTTGCTGAGACTTTAGAAGTATTGAAGAAAGCATGGAGTGAAAAATTTTTCAGTCACCAAGGAGAATTTTATACTTATCCATCCCCAAATTATGTTTGGCAGCATGATATGAGTCCTCCTAGTGAAGAATTTATGAATATGGAAGACAGTACTATGAAAAAAATTAGTGTTGTTCCTCAGCCATATCAACAGCCACACCCTCCAATTCATCAAGTAGTTGATGGAATTAGATCGATTGAGTGGGCTGCTGAAAATAATATCAATGTTATCATGTGGATACCAACAGTAAAAGCTTTGAAGCCAAAGTTTGAAGCTTATAAAAACAAAAGATCAGAAGTAACAAAGAAAAATATACCCCTTGGAGAAGGGGTGTCTCTTGTAAGAGATATGTTCGTTGCAGATACGATGGAAGAAGCAAAAGAGAAAGCTGGTGAACATATGGTAAATTATATGAGATGGGTTTGTCATTGGAGAGGTTTAGGAAATCATATGGATCCAGGTGAAGAATTACCAGAGACAAAAGGTAAATTGGATTTATTAAATTATGAATTTTTACATAAAAGAAATATGTTATTTGGAACACCAGAATATGTGATTGATAAAATTCATGAATTAAAATCTGAACTCAATTTACAAAATTTACAAGTTTGGTCTAATTTTCCAGGTGTAAAGCATAAAGATTGTATGAAAAGTATAAAACTCTTTACAGAAAAAGTTATGCCTCACTTCCAAGATGATTTTGATACTGAAGTAAAAAAAGTTTCGTGAATAAAAAACAAAAAAGAATTAGCGGCGGACAAGCTGCTGTTCAATCATTAAAAAAAGAAAGAATAAAACATGTTTTTGGACTTATTGGTTCAGCAACAATGGAAATGTTTGATGCTCTTTATCATGAGAAAAGTATAAAATTTATTGGTGTCAGAGATGAAAGAACTGGCACACATATGGCTGATGGTTATGCAAGAGCCTCAAATAAACCCGGGGTAATTATTGCAGGCCAAAACGGACCTGGTGCTACTAATTTAGTTACAGGGGTTGCTCAAGCAAAAGCAGCCTTTTCTCCAGTTGTTGCAATTGCGGGTTCTTATTCAACTAAAGATAAAATGGAAGATGCATTTCAGGGTTTAGATCAACAGTCTTTGTTTACACCTATTACAAAAAAAACTTGGACTATAAAAAATTCAAAAATAATTCCAAAAATTATGAGTGATGCTTTTAGTTTGGCAATGAAACCTAGAAAAGGGCCTGTTTGTGTAAATTTACCAAGAAATATATTAGCAGCTTCAAACAATTATAATATCAATACTAAAAAACCATCGTTCACAAATGTAAGCAAACAAAAAGGAAATAAGGAAAATATCAAAAAAGCTGCAAAAATAATCGGATCTTCAAAATGTTCGGTAATTATTGTTGGAGCAGGAATTAAGTATAATTCTAAATACAAAGAGGTAATTAAGTTAGCTGAACTATGCAACCTACCTATTGTTACAGCAGCGGGTCATGGAGATGCAATTCCTTTTGGTCATAAATTAAATGCGGGACAAATGGGTCCTAGAGGAAATCCTGTAGCATCAAGATTAGTTAAAAATGCAGATGTCATTTTAGCAATTGGAACACGTTTAGGATTTAATTCAACTTTTTACTCCTATGAAAATATAAATAAAAAAGCAAAGATAATTCAAATTGAACTAGAAAAAACAATGCTTGGAAAATATTTTCCTGTAAAAGTAAAGATACATGCGGATGCTGCGACTGCAACTAAACAACTTTACGAAGAGGTTAAAAAAGAAAAAATTAAATTAAATGTTAAAGATTGGACTAACTCTTATTTACAAGAGAGAAAAGAATATTTGATAAATAGAAATAAAGAAAATTTGGGTCCAAATTTTCCTATACAACCAAAAGGACTATTTAAACAATTAAGAAAAGTGCTACCAAGAAACTCAGCAATTACTCTAGATGCTGGAACGTTATGTTTGCAGGCTACAGATGCTTTAGAATATTATGATCCTCCTTCATTATTTACTCCTTTGGATTTTGGTTTAGTTGGTTTTTCATTTGCATGTGGTCTTGGAGTCAAGGTTGCAAAACCTAAAAAAACAGTCGTTAGTCTTATGGGTGATGGGGGTTTTGGCATGACAATATCTGAATTGAGCACTGCTGTTGAATATGGAATTAATACCACTACTATTGTGATGAATAATAAAAGTTGGGGTGCTGAAAAAGCTTATCAAAAAGATTTTTTTGGAAAAAGATATTTAGGTGCGGATATTACCAGTCCATCCTTTGATAAAGTTGCGGAACTTTATGGTGCAAAAGGTTTTAAAGTTAAAAAAATTTCTGAGATTTGTGAAGCTGTAAAAGCAGCAATTAAATCAAATAAGCCATCTGTGATTGATGTTGATGTAGATCCAAAAGCATTATACAGTTTTAGAAGAGATAGTTTCAAACATAGAGTAAAAAAATGAAATTAGAATTAAGAAAATTTACAAAATTTGTAGACAAAACTTTTATTGAAGGTGGTAAAGAAGCGAAAGAACCAGTTTTAATGGTATCAGTAGCAGCAGTTTTTAAAAATCCATGGCATGGTCAGGGTTTTGTTGAAGATCTCAGACCAACTATTTTAGATCTTGCACCAAAGCTAGGTGATTTACTTGTTCCAGAATTGATAAAAGAAATAGGATCACCTGAAAAAATATTAGCATATGGTAAGGCAGGTGTAGTTGGACTGAACGGTGAAATAGAACATGCTTCAGCTTTTATTCATACTTTAAGGTTTGGAAATAAATTTAGAGATGCGGTGGGTGGAACTTCATATTTAAGTTTTACAAACACAAGAGGACCAGCTGGATCAAAGATTGCAATTCCTATGATGCATAAAATAGACTCTGGATTGAGACCATATTACCTAACTCATGAATTTACTATTCATGATGCACCCTTCGATGACGAGGTGGTTATTGCAATTGGTGGGGCATCAAGTGGTAGAGCACATGCAAGAACTGGTGACAGATATCAAGATATGAAAGAAATGGGCATTGAGCCAAAATAATTCTTGATGATTACAGGAACTACTGCCTCAGGAACCTATTACTTATTCAATAAAAAAGATCAAGAAGTCCCAATAGTATTTGTGCATGGTGTTGGTCTAACTCATGAAATTTGGCAACCTCAGCTTGAATTTTTTAATTATCATTCAAATATTGCTTACGACATTTTAGGTCATGGAAGATCACCATTAGAAGAAGGTGAAATAAGTTTTGATGATTTTTCTAAACAACTTATCGAGCTTTTGGACCATCTTAAAATAAAAAAAATACATCTTGTAGGTTTCTCTATAGGGTCTTTAATTGCACGAAATTTTGCAATTAAACATAATGAACGTTTACAGACATTATCTCTTTTGTGTTCTATTTATAAAAGAACCGAAGAACAACAAAAAATTGTTAATCAAAGGTTTGAACAGGCAAAACAAGATTTAAAACTTTCAAAGCAAGCTTTAAAGAGGTGGTTTACTGATAAATATTTAGAAAATAATCCAGAAATATATCAAAAAATAAGTTCAATTTTATCTGCAAATAACATGAATAATTTTCTAAAGGTTTACGAGCTATTCGTTAATCATAAAAATGATGAAGATTTTAATAAAATTAAAGCTAATACGCTAGTTATGACAGGTGAATACGATATTGGCTCAACTGTAAAAATGTCTCAAGAATTGAATGCTTTAATCTCTAAAAGTCAATTAAAGATCATTAAAGATGGAAAACATCTTTGTGGTATTGAGTGTGCTGATGATGTAAATTTAACTATCGAAAATTTTATTGGATCAGATGAGTAAACTTAAACAATATAAAATGTTTATTAATGGAGAGTGGGTTGACTCTGAAAGTAAAAGAACATTTGAAACTCTAAATCCAGAACATAATGAGCCATGGGCAGTTGTTCCAGAAGCAAGGGCTAAAGATGTTGATAATGCAGTAAAAGCTGCTCAAAAAGCATTCGAAGGTGAATGGCCAAAACTACTTCCCAGAGAAAGAGCTAAATATTTAAGAGCTATTGGAAATCAATTGAGAGAGAATGCAGAAATGCTAGGAGAAATAGAAACAATTGATACTGGAAAACTTTACAGAGAAACAAAAAAACAAGCAGTTTATATAGCAGAATACTACGACTATTATGCTGGCTTGGCAGATAAAGTTGAAGGTACGGTTTTGCCAATCGATAAGCCAAATGTTCAAGCAATAACAACAAGAATACCTATAGGAGTTATAGCTGCAATCATTCCATGGAATTCACAAATGTTTTTAACCGCAACTAAAATAGCACCAGCACTTGCAATGGGTAATACAGTGGTAATTAAATCTTCAGAACTTGCACCTGCTGTTTTGTTTGAATTTGCAAAATTAGTTGAAAAAACTGGAATCCCTAAAGGTGTGGTGAATGTAATTACAGGATTTGGAGATCCTTGTGGTAAAAGTTTAACTTCTCATAACTTAGTTGAAAAAGTTGCTTTTACTGGTGGTCCTGAAACAGCAAGACATATAATTAAAAACTCAGCAGAAAATTTATCAGAAGTAAGCTTAGAATTAGGTGGAAAAAGTCCAGTTGCAGTCTTTGATGATGCAGACCAAGAAAATGCAATAAATGGAATTACCGCAGGAATATTTGGTGCAAGTGGACAAAGTTGTATAGCAGGATCAAGACTTTATTTGCAAAAAGGAATTTACGATGAATTTTTAAATAAGCTTTCAAATCGTGCATCAAAAATAAAAATTGGAGCACCAATGGATCCAGAAACAGAGATGGGTCCTTTAAGTAATTTTAAACAGTTAGAGGTAATAGAAAAAAATATTAAAGAGACAATTGATCAAGGTGGAAAAATTAAGTGTGGAGGTGAAAGACATTCTTTCTCAAATAAAGGGTATTACTTTCCCCCAACAATTATTGAATGTGACAATCATAATCTACCTGTAGCAGAAAACGAATTATTTGGACCTGTATTATCGGTTATGAAATTTGATACGGAAGAAGAAGTAATTTCTAAAATGAATGATAATCAATATGGATTATCTTCTGGAGTTTATACAAGCAATTTATCTAGAGGCATGAGAGTATCTAAAGCAATTAGGGCAGGAATAACATTTGTTAACACTTATCGATTAATTTCACCCTCTGCACCATTTGGAGGCATTAAAGATAGTGGATATGGAAAAGAAGCAGGAATTGACTCTATTAAAGACTATACAAGAGTAAAAACAACTTGGTTCTATACATCTGATGAACCTTCTTTAGACCCCTTCTCAATCAGGTAATTTTCAGCGTCAATTAACTGTCTAAAATAGGATAATTTTGTCATTGAATATTAATAATATTCATACTTAAATTGGTCTTTTATAAATTGTTAACAATATAGAGGAAGATAATGAGAAAACTATTTATCGCTGTATTTATGTTTGTATCAAGTTTTGGTTCAAATGTAATGGCAGACGGACATTCGATTAAAATGGGGATAATCTTAGGATTCACTGGTCCTATTGAATCTCTAACTCCAGCTATGGCTGCATCTGCAGAACTTGCATTTAAAGAAGCCTCAGATTCAGGTTCACTATTAGGTGGAAAAAAAATTGAGCCAGTAAGAGCAGACTCAACTTGTGTTGACTCAGCAGCGGCAACAGCTGCAGCTGAAGGTTTAATTTCAGGTGGTGTGGCTGCAATTATGGGAGCAGACTGTTCAGGTGTAACTGGTGCTATTGCAACTAACGTTGCTGTACCAAATGGTGTAGTAATGATTTCACCTTCAGCTACTTCTCCAGGATTAACAACTCTAGATGACAAAGGGTATTTCTTTAGAACTGCTCCATCAGATGCTAGAGGTGGTCAAATTTTAGCTGATATAACTAAAGACAGAAAAGTAAAAAGTGTTGCAATCACTTATACTAACAATGACTATGGTAAAGGTTTAGCTGATGTTTACAAAGCGGCAGTTGAAGCTCATGGTATTAAAGTTACAACTGTAACTGCTCACGAAGATGGAAAAGCAGATTACTCATCTGAAGTAGCAACTCTTGCTTCTGCTGGTGGTGATGCTGTAGCAGTTATTGGTTATCTTGACCAAGGAGGAAAAGGAATTATTCAAGCTTCTTTAGACTCTGGTGCGTTTGATAGATTTATTTTATCAGATGGTATGATTGGTCAATCTTTAGTTGATGCATTCGGAAAAGATCTAAGCAAATCATTTGGATCATTACCAGGTTCTACTGGTAAAGGTGCAGGTATATTTGCTGAAGTTGCAAAAGCTGGAGGTGTAGAAGCTTCTGGTCCTTACACAGGTGAATCTTACGATGCAGCTGCTTTAATCGTTCTTGCAATGCAAGCAGGTAACTCTGCTGACAGAGCATCAATTGCAAAAAATGTAATGGATGTTGCTAATGCTCCTGGAACTAAAATTTATCCAGGTGAACTTAAGAAAGGTTTAGACTTACTAGCAAAAGGTAAAAAGATTAATTACGAAGGTGCTACTGGAGTAACATTTACTAGTGTTGGTGAAGCTGAAGGTTCTTTCTTAGAACAAGAAATTAAAGGTGGAAAATTCAAAACTAAAAAACAAAGATAATTTTTTATCTTAATTCAAAAAACCCCAGTAATTTAATTACTGGGGTTTTTTTTTAAGTCAGCTCTTATGGTAGATAGAGCTATGATAATTAGAAAAATTAAACAAATTAAATTCATAGTTTTCCAGCTAGTTAAGCTTAGAAACACCCCAGCAGACAAACTTGCTGCTGCTTGTATAGAATAAACAATTAAATCATTATATCCTTGAGCTCTAAATTTCTCCTCTTCTCTATAACACAAAACAAGTAAACTTGTTCCAGATATAAATAAAAAATTCCATCCTAGCCCTAGAAAAATAAGAGCAATCATATAATTAATAAAATTTTGTTCAAACAAACTAGTAATTATTGTGATTAAAAATAATAAAACTCCCATATGCATAATTTTACTATGACCAAACCTTTTAATTAAATTTCCAGTAATTAATGAAGGTAAAAACATGGCTGCTATATGAAGCTGAATAACAAATCCAGTCTTGGATAAACTTATTTTCTCCATCAAATGCATACTTATGGGAGTTGCTGTCATTAAAAAAGTCATTACTGCATACGCAAAAGCTGAAGCTATCAGTGCCTGTAGAAATCTAGGTTGTGAGATAAGCTCAAAAAAACTTCTTCCTGTTTTATATTGATTACTAGATATCGTTTTTGGTTCCTGATAAAAAATTAAAAATATTGTTGATGAGATAGATAAAATGGCAAGTGCAAGATAAGAACCTGCATACATATGATCTGAAATTAATTCTTTCGAAATGTTTGCAATGTTTGGACCAATAAATGCCGAACCTATTCCTGCTAACAAAATGATAGAAATTGCTTTTGGTGCATAATACTTATCCACAACCTCGACTGCTGCAAAACGATATTGATGGCTAAAAGCTATTCCTCCACCAATTAAAAAGCATCCTAAATTATATAAGACAAAACTTTCTATAATTATAGAGTATGCAGTTAAAAGAGATGCAAAACATGTACCTACTGATGCGTAAATGAATCCCAATTTCCGTCCAATTATACTCATTAACTTTGCAGCAAAAAAAGCAAATAACGCAATTCCGACTACTGACAAAGCCATTGGTAGAGTTGCTAAAGTATTTATTGGACTAAATTTTGAACCAATTATACCACTTAAAAAAACGGTGACTGGGGCAGCTGTAAAAGCAAAAATCTGGCTTAATATAAGTAACGAAAGATTTTTATTCATTAAAAGAATAAATACTTATCAGCCATATACAAAGCCCAAGCAGCAGCAGCACCTAATATAATATATTTCATTACGTTTACTTTATTTCTATTTTTTCAGGAAGTATACCTTTAGGTCTATACCTCATTATAAACAACAATCCTAATCCCATTAGTAAAAATCTAAAATAAGGAACGCTTTCAATTAAATGAGCTTTAAGTGCATTTGTTTCAGGAATTCCCGCAGTGAAAAAGTTTATTAAGAATAATGATATTGGTGCAGCTTCTATCCATAAAAACCAAACAACAAATCCTCCTAAAATTGCTCCAAAATTATTTCCACTTCCTCCAACAATTACCATCACCCAAATCAAAAACGTATATCTCATAGGTCTATAACTTCCCGGTGTAAATAAACCATCTTGTGTAACAAGCATTGCGCCCGCAATTCCAACAATTGCTGAGCCTAAAATAAAAATTAGTAAATGTTGTTTAACAACATTTTTACCCATTGCATTTGCAGCTTCCTCATTATCTCTAATTGCCCTCATCATTCTTCCCCATGGAGAATAAAGAGCTTTTTGAGTTAAAATTAAAAGAATAATTACTACTACTAAGAATAATCCTGAATAACACAGTTTTACAAATACTGATGAACCTTCAATAACAAGTTGGTTTAAAGCAGCCTGTCTATCAGCTAAATTCTCAATTACACTTAATTTTCCTGAATTAAACTTTTCAACTAAGTTTATAAACCAATCAGTAGTTTGAAGATCTACTTCATAAGGTGCAGGTCTTTTTAATCCAATAACATTTTTGACCCCTCTTGTGAGCCAATCCTCATGTTTAATAATTGCAATAACAATTTCAGAAATAAGTAGAGTGGCAATTGCTAAATAATCTGCTCTAAGACCAAGGGCAACTTTTCCAACTATAAAAGCTAAACCCCCTGCAAAAAGAGCTCCAACTATCCAAGAAAATATAATTGGTAATCCAAATCCTCCTAAGAAACCAGTTTTAGCTGGATCTACTGCTTCAATTGCTTCTATACCTGGCTCTGCAGAAAATCTAATAAGTAAAATACCTGAAATTATTATTGCAGCTATGCTGTATGTTCTGATTTTTGATTTTTCAAATCTTTTTAAAATAAACCTTATAACTAATACCATTACTACTATGAGCCATAATGACATTAAAATGTCGAAACCTCCTGCCCTCCAAGCTTCTTGAACAGGATCAACAGATATCAATACCGCAGCTAAACCACCTAAAGCAGTATAGCCCATAATTCCAAAATTAATTAGACCGGCATATCCCCATTGAATATTTGCACCCATTGTCATCACTGCAGAGATCAAACAAAGATTAAATATTGATAAAGCGATATTCCAAGACTGAAATATCCCAACCATTAAAATAAGCACCATCATGATACTGTAAGCTGCAATTACATTTAGGTTTTTTCTCACAATACTTTCCCCTTAAATATTCCCGAAGGTCGATAAATTAAAACAATTACAAGAATAGAAAACGAGACTGCAAACTTATAGTCTGTAGATAATAACTGAACCAAACTACTTGGCTCCATACTTTCTGGTAAAATATACATAAAGAATTTTTTATATGCGTAAGTGAGCAATATTTCTGAAAAAGCAATTACATATCCACCTAAAAAAGCTCCAAATGGATTTCCAATTCCTCCAACAATTGCAGCAGCAAAAATAGGAAGCATATTATTAAAATAAGTAAATGGTTTAAAACTTTTATCTAAACCATACAAAGCACCGCCTATTGTAGCTAAAATTCCAGCAATAACCCAAGTAACTAAAACTATTTTTTTTGGATCAATACCTGACAATAAAGCAAGATCTTCATTATCAGAATAAGCTTTCATACTTTTTCCAGTTTTTGTTCTATTTAAAAACCAAAACAATAAAGAGACTAAAACTATTGTTACAAAAATGGTTATCACTTGAGTTGATTTCAGTGCAAGACCTTCATTTAAACCCGTCATCTCCTTAAATTCACGAGCTTTAATAATAAATTTTTCACCATCAAAAAATCTTCTGTCACCCGGTCCAATAATAATTCTTACCACTGCTTGTGTTACAAACATTACTCCAATACTCACCATAGCAAATTGAACTGGGGGGCTTTTTTGATTTCTATAATAATTAAAGACAAACTTATCTATTAAAAGCATGTAAAAAATCATGAAAATTATTCCAAATGGGATAGCCAATAAAGCAGTAGGTAAAACACCTAAAGAAACACCTAAAGATTGAAAATACCATGTAAATAAAATCGTTGCCATGGTTCCAAAAGACATCATGTCACCAGTTGCGAAGTTTGCAAATCGTAAAATTCCATAAATAAGTGTTACAAATATTGCACCCAGTGCTAACTGAGAACCATAAGTTAATGCAGGAATGAAAATATAATTTAATAAAAGAATTATTGCATTTATAAAATCCATATTACCCTCCCAAAAAAGAGCTTCTTACTCTTGGATCGTCTAATAATTCTTTTCCAGTTCCTGAATAACGATTTTCTCCAGTCACTAATACATAGCCTCTATCTGAAATACTTAAGGCTTGTTTTGCATTTTGCTCTACCATTAAGATAGCAACATTTGTTCTTTTTACTTTGACGATATGATCAAATAATTCGTCCATCACAATTGGTGATACGCCAGCAGTTGGCTCGTCTAACATTAAAACTGTGGGCTTAATCATTAAAGCTCGACCTAGAGCTACTTGTTGTCTTTGACCTCCAGAAAGTTCACCAACCAACTGATTTCTTTTCTCTCTTAAAATTGGAAATAATTCATAAATTTCCTCAATTATATTTTTGATTTCATCCTCAACAAGAAATGCACCCATTTCTAAATTTTCTTCAACAGTCATCCCTGCAAAAACATTTTTAGTCTGTGGCACAAAAGAAATACCTTGCTTAACGCGGTCTTGAGGAGATAATTTTGAAATATCCTTACCATCAATCTTTACTGATCCAGACTTTAAATTCAGCAAGCCCAACATTGCTTTCATGGCAGTTGATTTACCAGCTCCATTAGGACCTAAAATAGAAACTATTTCACCTTTATTAACATTTACTGAACACGAACTAATAATGTCAGGACCATTACCATAACCACCTGTCATTTCTATTCCTTCAA
>CACAIU010000015.1 GCA_902532645.1 uncultured Pelagibacteraceae bacterium
TGTTGTTGCAACTTTAGGAACATCTGATGATGAACAAAGAATTGAAAGCTTAGATGGGCTTCAAAGAGAACGATTTATGCTTCATTATAATTTCCCTCCTTTTTCAGTTGGAGAAACAGGAAGAATTGGAACTGGTAGAAGGGAAATCGGACATGGTAAATTAGCTTGGAGAGCAATTAATTCTTCATTACCTACAAAAGAAGCATTTCCTTATACTTTTAGAGTAGTATCTGAGATCACAGAGTCCAATGGTTCTTCTTCGATGGCTACTGTTTGTGGAACATCTTTAGCATTAATGGATGCAGGAGTACCGATTAAGGAGCCGGTTGCAGGTATTGCTATGGGATTAATTAAAGAAGGTGATGATTTTAGTGTTCTATCAGATATTTTAGGTGATGAAGATCACCTAGGTGATATGGACTTTAAAGTTGCTGGAACTAAAGATGGAATTACTTCTCTTCAAATGGATATCAAAATTACAGGTATTACATTTGAAATCATGGAGCAAGCTTTGAGCCAAGCTAAAGATGGAAGAGTTCATATCTTAGGAGAAATGAATAAAGCATTATCAGCTTCAAGATCCGATGTTGGAAAGCACACACCAAAAATGGAACAAGTTAATGTTGATAAGAAAGACATTGCTGCTGTGATTGGAAAAGGTGGTGCAACGATCAGAGAGATTGTTGAAAAATCAGGTGCAAAAGTAGATGTAAATGATGAAGGTGTAGTAACAGTTGCTGCTCCAGATGAAGAGTCTAGAAATATCGCAATGCAAATGATTAAAGACATCACAGCAAAAGCTGAATTAAATAAAATTTATTCAGGCAAAGTAATGAAGATCATGGAGTTTGGTGCATTTGTTAATTTCTTAGGAAAACAAGATGGACTAGTTCATATCTCAGAACTTGCAGATAAAAGAGTTGCTAAAGTTACTGACGTTGTCAAAGAAGGTGACGAAGTAAAAGTTAAAGTGATTGGTTTCGATAGAGGTAAAGTTAAACTATCCATGAAACAAGCTGCTGAGTAATAGCCTAAATTAAAATTCTTAATCCCTGGAATGAGAATTCTGGGGGTTTTTTTAAATAAATTTAACTAAATTTTAGCTAATATTTTTAGGATCTGGCATCCCAACTTTATTATATCCAGCATCTACGTAGTGGATTTCACCAGTAACTCCGTTTGCAAGGTCACTTAATAAATATAATGCTGAATTTCCAACATCATGGATATCTACGTTTCTTTTAAGGAAAGAATGGTCTTCATTCCATTTATATAAGAATTTTGCGTCTCCAATTGCAGAGGCAGCCAATGTCTTGATAGGTCCAGCACTTATAGCATTTACTCTCATACCTTTGGCTCCTAAATCTCTTGCTAAATACTTAACACTTGCCTCAAGAGCTGATTTACAAACACCCATTACGTTATAATTTGGAATAGCTTTAGTAGACTCGTAAGTTAAAGTTAATAAACTTCCACCTTGTTTCATTATCTTTGAAGCTTCTTTTGCTACTTCAGTAAATGAAAAACAAGAAATTAACATACTTCTTAAAAAATTTTCTCTTGTCGTATTTAAGTACTCACCTGATAACTCTGATTTATCTGAAAAAGCAACTGCATGAACGACAAAATCGATTTCACCCCATTGAGATTTGATATTCTCAAATAATTTAACTACTTCTTCTTTTTTTTCAACATCACAACTAAATGTAACATTTGAATTTAATTTTTCTGCTAAAGGAACAACTCTTTTTTTTAGAGCATCACCTAAATAAGTAAATGCTAACTCCGCTCCAGCCTCTGCAAGTTTTTGAGATATACCCCAGGCTATAGATCTCTCATTAGCAACACCCATGATCAACCCTTTTTTACCTTTCATCAAACTCATAAACTAAACCTTTTCAAAAATTAAAGCAGCATTAGTTCCGCCAAACCCAAAACTATTTGACATTACTGTATTTAAGGTTGCTCCCGTTTCGGTTTTCGCAACAATTGGAAATTTTTTAGCATCATCATCTATATCTGTAATATTTGCTGATCCTGTTATGAAATTATTTTTCATCATTATCAAACAATAGATTGCTTCATGCACTGAGGCAGCCCCTAAAGGGTGACCTGATAAAGATTTTGTTGAACTTATTTTTGGAATGTCTTCTCCAAAAGTTTCTTTAATGGCATTAAGCTCAGTTATATCTCCAACTGGAGTAGATGTTCCATGAGTATTAATGTAATCAATTTTACTTTTAGCAGTTGCCATTGCCATTTTCATACATCTTACAGCACCTTCACCCGATGGCGCTACCATGTCGTATCCATCCGAAGTTGCTCCATAACCAGTTAATTCTGCGTATATTTTAGCCCCTCTGGCTTTAGCATGTTCGTATTCCTCAAGTACTAACACACCTGCACCACCTGCAATTACAAACCCATCTCTAGTTTTATCATAAGCTCTAGACGCAGATTGAGGAGTGTCATTATATTTTGATGATAAAGCTGTCATAGCATCAAACATTGCTGTCATCGCCCAATGAATTTCTTCACTTCCACCTGCAAAAACAACATCCTGTTTACCCATTTGAATTAATTCCATAGAATTTCCTATGCAGTGTCCACTAGTTGCACATGCAGAACTCATTGTGTAGTTAGTTCCTTTAATTTTAAATGGTACTGCAAGTGTTGCTGATGCTGTACTGGCCATAGTTCTTGGAACAATAAATGGTCCCATAAGCTTTGGAGTTTTAGCTCTTGTTTTGTCTGCTGCAAGTATTACATTTTCAATTGATGGGCCACCGGAACCCATTACAATTCCGGTTTTAAAATTGCTCACTTCACTTTTTTCTAATCCAGAATCCTCAATTGCTTCTTTCATTGCAATATAATTATAAGCTGATCCTGAACCCATAAATCTAATTGTTTTTCTGTCGATATGATCCTCTAGTTTAATATTTGGTTTACCATGAACATGGCTTTTTAAATTATGCTCTTTGTACTCTTCTGCAAAAGAAATTCCTGATTTTGAATTTAATAAAGATTGATGAACCTCTTCTTGATTATTGCCTAGACAAGAAACTACGCCTAAACCGGTGATAACTACTCTTCTCATTATTTAAATAAACCTACCTTTAAACTTTCTGCCGAATATATTTTTTTATTATCTGCAAGAACAACCCCATTTGCAAGTCCAACAGTTGTTCCTCCAGGAGACATAATTTTCTTCATATCTATTTCATATCTTACATTTTTTACACTCTGTAAAACTTCACCTGTAAATTTTACAGTACCCACACCTAAAGCCCTTCCTTTTCCAGGATTTCCTAGCCAACCTAGAAAAAAACCTACCAATTGCCACATAGCATCCAAACCTAAGCATCCTGGCATAACTGGATCTTTTTTAAAATGACAATCAAAAAACCAAAGATCATCTTTAATATCTAATTCAGCTTTTAAAGAGCCTTTATTAAATGCTCCATTATTTTCATTGATTTCCGTTATTCTGTCAAACATAAGCATTGGTGGAAGAGGTAATTTTGCATTGCCAGGTCCAAAAAGATCACCATTTCCACAAGTTATTAGGTCATCATAGGAGTATGAGTTTTTTTTCATAATTTTGAGCTCCCTTAATACTTGATTTAATCCTAATATAATATAATAAAACATTATATTTTTATTCATACTTTAGAATAATTATAAAAAAAGATGCCAAAAAACTGCAATTTTATTGAAAAATTAAGAGAAGTTGGACTTAGACCTACTAAGCAAAGGGTAAAAATGTGTGAAGTTTTGTTTAATAGAGAAAAAACTTTTCATTTCACAATTAACGATTTGGTTAAATTGTTATCTGAGAAAATGAATCAAAAGATATCCCTAGCTACAGTTTATAACACTGTTCATGCATTTGAAAAAAAAGGATATTTAAAAGAAATTTCAATTGATAGTCACAAAAGTTATTTTGATACAAACACATCAGCACATCATCATTTTTTTGATGAAGATACGCATGAGTTGATTGATTGTGATGAGAGCGATATAGACAAAATAAATATTAGAAAAAATATTACAGGAAAAAAAATAAATTCGGTTGAAGTGTTAGTTAGAGTTGCGAGTGATAATCAAACTCAAAAATAATTTAATTAAATCATACACTTAAAATCTACATTATAATAATTCTAAACTATTGACATACTATTAATATGCATTATATGATTTGTTAATCATTAAAAAGGAGAAAAAATGTCTTTAAAAGGAAGTAAAACAGAAGAAAATTTAAAAGAAGCGTTTGCTGGTGAAAGTCAAGCTAATAGAAGATATCTTTATTTCGCACAAAAAGCTGACATAGAAGGTTACAATGATGTAGCTGCAGTTTTTAGATCAACAGCCGAAGGTGAAACTGGTCACGCACATGGTCATTTGGAGTATCTAGAAGAAGTTGGTGATCCAGGAACTGGTATGCCAATTGGTGAAACAAAAGCAAATTTAGCTTCGGCAGTACAAGGCGAAACTCATGAGTATACTGATATGTACCCTGGTATGGCTAAAACAGCTAGAGAAGAAGGCTTTGAAGAAATTGCTGACTGGTTTGAAACTTTAGCTAAAGCTGAAAAATCACACGCTGGTAAATTTCAAAAAACTTTAGAGTCTATTAGCTAATCAAATTTCTTAGTGGGCGACTAACGCCCACTAAAAACAATTCGAATTTCAAAAAACTTAATTATATGAGCAAAGAAGGAAGTTTAGGTGCACCTATACGACATCCTATAGATTTTGAGCATCCTGATTTTTTAAATCCCGAAAAGTTAGATGCAGAAATGAGAAGAGTGTTTGACATTTGTCATGGATGCAGAAGATGTTTTAATCTCTGCGATTCATTTCCTAAACTATTTGACATGATTGATGAGTCTAAAAATGAAGATGTTGAAAGCTTATCTAGTGATCAATTTGCTCCTGTCGTTGATGCATGCACTTTGTGTGATATGTGTTTTATGACTAAATGCCCATATGTCCCACCTCATGATTTTGATTTGGATTTTCCACATTTAATGCTGCGATATAGAACGGCTCAAAAAAAATTAGGTAAATTACCAAGTGTACCAACACAATTAGCTCAAATAGATCGAAACGCTAAAATTGGTATTATGTTCTCAAAAATAGTTAACTGGGCATCAAATATTAAAAATAAATTAATTAGAAAAATCTTAGAACTAATTACTGGAATAGATAAAAGAGTTCAGTTACCAAAATATAACTCAGAAACTTTTTCATATTTTTTTAAAAAAAATAAAGATAAGATAAATTATCTAACACCTTCTAAAGATAGAAAAGTAGTTATTTATTCAACTTGTTTTGTAAATTTTAATAAAAAAAATACGGGTGTTGCTGCTTTAAAAGTTTTGAAAAAAAATGGTGTCGAGGTTCAGGAGGCTTACCCAGGTTGTTGTGGGATGCCATTTTTAGAGCAAGCAGATCTGCCAAAAGTTGTTGAACAAGCGAAAAAAGTTTCTAAAGATTTAATTGAATGGATTGATAAAGGATATAAAGTAGTAACCTTAACAGCTAGTTGTGGATTGATGTTAAAATTCGAATGGCCCTTGTTATTAACAAACGATGAAAAAATAAAAAAATTATCTTCAAATGTTATGGATATTGATGAGTATGTTGTGGATATTGCAAATAATGAGGGATTAGCAGAAGGATTAAATGAAATTGATGGAGGAGTAACCGTGCATCATGCTTGTCATGCTAGAGCACAGAATATGGGTATCAAAGCAAGAGATATGTTAAAATTGATACCAAACATTAAAATTGATGTAGTTGAAAGATGTGCAGGTCATGGAGGAACTTTTGGAGTAATGAAAGAAACTCATGATTTAGCAAATAAAGTTGGAAGACCTACAGCTAGACAAATAAAAACTAAAAATAATAAGTATATGGCTTCTGATTGTCCTTTAGCTGGTAAACATTTAAAACAGTTAGAAGTTGATACAAACATATCTAATGATGAGGCACTACACCCTATCGAATTGGTGGCAAAAAGTTATAACTTATGATCATGTCTAGAGAAAAAAGAGAAATTCAAAAAGAAGACATCATGCCTTTAGATGTTTATATAGAAAAGAGACGTCAATTAAGAAAAAGTATTGTTGATTATAAAAAAAATAGAAGAGTTGCTTTAGGGCCTTATGCTACTTTTTATTTCGAAAGTTATGAAACAATGTTAGCTCAAGTACAAGAAATGCTATACATTGAAAAAGGTGGTGATGAGCAACTTCAGGATGAGTTAACTGCGTACAATCCTTTAATACCTAACGGCAAAGAACTAACAGCAACTTTGATGTTTGAAATAGATAATCCTATCTCAAGAGCAGCGTTTCTTGGAAAAGTTGGTGGAATAGAAGAAAAAGTATTTATGAAAATAAATGGTGAGAAAATTAAAGCAGTTCCCGAAGAAGATGTTGATAGAACTTCTTCTGAAGGAAAAGCTTCTTCAGTACAGTTTATTCATTTTAATTTTACTGATGATCAAATAGAAAAATTTCAATCTAATAGCTCAGAAATTGAGCTTGGAATTGACCATAAAGAGTATTCTCATAGCACAAAATTATCTAAAGAAAATATAGTCTCTTTATCTACTGATTTTAGTTAATTTAGTCCCCAAATATTATCTGTTTTAATCCAACCTACAAATTCTTTTGATATAATTTTACACCAATTTTGTTCACATTTTTCTACAATTAATAATCTTCCCTCTTTTATTTGAGCAATTGGCTTAGCAAAAGCTGTAGGTTTTTTAAATAAAACTTTATCTTTCGTAGCTATTACAGAATTACTTTTTTTTAATTGAGAGATATGAATCCATCCACTGTTATTTTTTAAATCTATAATTCGCCTGAAATTCTCTTTTTTATCGATTTGTTTTAATGGAAGATTTATTTTTTTATAAATGTATTTAATATCAGATTCAAAACTTGGTCCGTAACGAACGTTTACTTTATTTTTTTTAAGAGAGACAAAAATTTCATTAGCAAACGAAATGTGAGTAAAAAATAACAAAAAAAATACTATATAAATTTTTTTTATTATTAGTTGCATAAGCATTTTTTTCTTTTATTAATTTTTGCTTTTCTAAAATTTAAATTTAATAGATCTAGAATTAGAATGTATCCATTTAAATTTTGTCCAATATTTAATATTTTTTTTAAAACTTCATTGGCTTTTAACGTACCTATTATTCCTGCAACGGTTCCTAAAATTCCCTCATATTCACAATTTAAAATTTCATCAGATATTGTTTCTTCTTGATAAAAACATCTCAAGCAAGGATCTTTTTTGTTGGTAAAATTAAAAGTAAAAATGTGTCCATCAAACTTACTTATAGCACCAGTAACTAGAAATTTTTTATATTTTAGACTTAAATCATTTATTAAAAATTTACTTTCAAAGTTATCAGTCCCATCAACAATATAGTCATAATTTTTAATAATTTTTTTAAATGTAGTTTTATTTAATTTTAAATTATAAATATTTATTTTTGTCTTTGGATTAATTTTATTTAATTTTTTTTTTGCAATCTTTACTTTAGATTGATTTATATCTTTTTCATTATACAGGCTTTGTCTGTGGATATTAGAGAGACTTACAGTATCATGATCTGCAATCCCAAGTGTACCAATACCCGATCTAGTTAAAAATTCTGCTACTGGGCAACCTAGACCACCCATACCAACTATCAATACTTTTGAAGATAAAATTTTTTTTTGACCTGTTGCTCCAATATTTTTAAGAATTATTTGCCTCGAGAATTTCTCTATTTCTTTTTTGTTTAAATTTTTGCTCATTTTCCTGTTGAGCCAAACCCACCTTCTCCTCTAATTGTTTCTGGTAGATTATCAGTTTCTTCAAGATCCATTTTAATTACAGGAGTTAAAATCATTTGTGCTATTCTATCCTTATTATTAATTAAAAAATCACTTTTTCCGTGATTAAAAAGGATTACTTTTATTTCTCCCCTGTAATCACTATCAATAGTTCCAGGTGTATTTAAAACACTAATGTTGTTTTTTGCAGCTAAACCAGATCTTGGTCTTATTTGGATTTCGAAATCACTTGAAAATGCAACAGCAAGCCCTGTTGGTACTAAGCATGATGAGTTTGGTTTAAGATTAATAGGTTGTTTTACTAATGCCATCAAATCCATACCTGATGCACCTTCTGTTTTGTAAGCGGGTAATTCAACCGCAGGGTCTAACTTTTTGATAAGAACTTTTGTCATTAATTTAATTGATCAATTATTCTATCAACTATTTCATCAGAAATTCCAGATTTTTTTTTGTACGAAAGTTTTTCTTTTTTAACGTCTTTGTTTTTATAATGAATTGTTACTTCATTATAATCAGAATTAAATCCTATATCTTTATTTGATACATCATTAGAAATTATCCAGTCACAACTTTTCTTATTTAATTTTTCCTCTGCATTTTTATGAATCTCATTAGTTTCTGCTGCAAATCCAATGACAAGTTCAGGTCTCATAGAGTTATGGTTAGACACATAATGAAGTATATCTACATTCTTTTCTAAATTTAATTTTAAGTTCTCTTGTTTTTTAATTTTATTTTCATACTTTTTGTTAATTTTAAAATCAGCTACCGCAGCAGAAAAAATTGCTACATCAACAGGTAAATTTTCTTGAGTAGCAACTAACATTTCATCTGCTGTTTCAACTTTTATAAGATTAATATCTTTAGTTATTTCAAGATTAGTTGGACCTGATATTAATGTTGTATCAAAACCTTTTTTGGATAATGATTTTGCTAATTCATATCCTTGTTTGCCACTTGATTTATTTGTAATAAAACGAACTGGATCTATGTACTCATTAGTTGGACCTGCTGTAACTAATGCTTTAAATTTTTTGTTATTTTTTTGAGTTAAAAAATATTTATCAACTTCTTCAGCAATTACTGATGGGTTTGACATTTTACCCTCTCCATATTCACCACATGCCATATCACCAACCTCTGGACCTATTACTTTATATCCAAACCCTTTTAATTTTTTTATATTTGTTTTAGTAGTTGGATGCTCCCACATTCTTACATTCATTGCTGGGGCTAAAATAATGTCTTTATCTGATGCCAAAACAACAGTGGATGCCAAATCATCAGTTGTTCCTTGAGCCAGTTTCGAAATTGTATTTGCCGTTGCAGGTGCAATTACAATTATATCTGCCCATCTTGAAAGTGAAATATGATCCATTTCAGCCTCATTTTCTACACTAAATAAATCACTATAAACTTTACCTTGAGAAAGTGATGTTATTGAAAGCGGAGTTACAAACTCTTTTGCACTTGTTGTAAGAATTGTCTTTATTTCTGCACCATTCTTTTTAAAAAGCCTAATTGTTTCAAGACTTTTATAAGCAGATATTCCTCCGCAGATAATAAATAGTACTTTTTTATTTAACAAATTTTTCATCTGCAGAATTAAAATACTATAAGGCCAAAAATTACAAGAAGTAATAAACCAATAATAGATTGATTTCTAAATGCTATCATTTCTGATTTCTTATCATTCAAAGCGGTGTAAGAATTTGAATTTTGTGGAATTTGACCACTAGCTAAAAATGTTAATGCTTGATTTGCTTTATCCATAATCTCAGGAAATTCTGGTAAACGTTTAATCACTTCAGATGTATTTTTTAAAGTCTCATTTAAATTATTAATTGGATCTTTGGTTTCTTTAAGCCAATTTTCTAGTACAGGCTTTGAAGTTGTCCAAATATTTGTGTTTGGGTTTAACTTTCTTGCTACACCTTCAACAACAACCATAGTTTTTTGCAACATTAATAATTGAGGTTGAGTTTGCATATTAAACTTTTCTGTTACATCAAACAATTGTTTGAGTAATTTACCTCCTGAAATATCTTTTACTTCTTGACCAAATATAGGCTCACCAATTGATCTCAAAGCTTGAGCTAGATCATCGATTGGTACTTCTTTTGGAACTAATCCGGCCACTAAGTGAACTTCAGCTACTTTACGATAATCTCTTTGAATAAATCCAAATAAAATTTCTGCTAAAAACCTTTTACTAAGTTTGTCTAACCTGCCCATAATCCCAAAATCTATAGGTACAATTTGGCCACTATTATCAACAAAAATATTTCCTTGATGCATATCTGCATGAAAAAAACCATCTCTTACAGCATGTCTTAAAAAATGTTGGATAATATCTTCAGCTATTTTATTAGTATCTAAATTTCTTTTCTTTAGCTCCTCAGCTTCTCTTATTGAAATTCCATCTATCCAATCCAAAGTCATTACATTTTCACTAGTAAAATTCCAATAAATTTCAGGAACTTTAAATCCAGCATCATTTTTAGTGTTTTCAGCATATTCATTAGCCGCGGCAGCTTCGAATCTTAAATCCATTTCAAGATTAGTTATTTCTTTAAGTAAAAAAACAACTTCAACAAGTTTTAATCTTTTTGTTTTTTTTATAAATGACTCAATAATAAATGCAAATAACATCATTGCATCTATTTCTTCATTGAATATTTTTTTTATATTTGGTCTTAAAATTTTTATTGCTACATCTTTAATTGTTCCATTATCATTTATTTTTGCTTTATGAACTTGTGCAATTGATGCAGCAGCAACTGTTTCACTTAAATCAATTATTGAATTAAATGCATCAACTCCAAGATCTTCTTTAATAATTTCTTTTGCTTCATGAATTGAAAAAGGGGGTAATCGATCTTGAAGTTTTTCTAGCTTTAAAGATAATTCTTCACCGATTATATCTGGTCTAGTAGCAAGAAATTGACCAAGTTTAATGAAAGTTGTACCCATAGATTCTAATGACCTAGATAGTCTTTCACCATCATCCTCAATTAAATTACTTTGTTTCTTTTTTTCAAATGAAATAGATAAAATTTGGAATAATATTATTACAGCTAAAGGAGGTTTTTTAAATTTTGATGCAATTTTTAAAATATCTGATTTTGCAATTTTTCTTCCTAATTTAAATAAAGTAATAAGTTTTTTAATCATTAAATTTTCCAACCACTATGAATTGAAACAATACCACCAGAAAGATTTCTATAAGAACATTTGTGAAAATTATTTTTTTCCATTAACTCTATTAATTCATCTTGATTAATAAATTGTTCAATACTTTTGATTAAATATTCGTAAGGTTCTTTTTCTCCAACTACAAACTGACCAATAATAGGAATGAGTTTTGAATAATTTTTATATATATAATCAAGATTTGAATTTTGAATCTTAGAAAATTCCAGACATAGATAGCGCCCTCCAGGCTTTAAAACTCTATAGGCTTCTGAAAGTGCTTTATTTAAATTTTTTGTATTTCTTAGCCCAAAGCTAATAGTGTAATAATCAAATGAATTGTCTGTTATTGGTAATTTTTCTGCTGGAGAAATAACCCATGTTACATTTTTGTAATTAGATAATTTTTGCTTTCCTTGACTAACCATTCCTTTATTAGGGTCTACACAAGTAATTTCAGCTTCTTTATTTGTGCTATCTAAAAATAACTTTCCAACATCCCCCGTCCCACACGCAACATCTATTAATTTTCTATTAACTCTCGGATTCATCATATTGATTAAACTTTTTTTCCAATATCTATGTACACCCATAGACATAAAGTCATTCATCAAGTCATATTTGTTGTAGACCTGATTAAACACATTTTCTACAAGTCCTTTTTTATTTTGAAGATTTTGTTGCATAAAAAAATATATATTGAATATAGTATTAAATGCCAGAATTACCAGAAGTAGAAATTGTTAGACAATCCCTTCATAAAAAGATCAAAAAAAAAAGCATAAAAAAAGTAATAATCAGAAACAGGAATTTAAGGTTTAAAATACCAAGTGATTTTGAAAGTTTTCTTAAAAATAAAAAAATAATTGAAGTTAGTAGATTTTCTAAATATTTGATTATCCATTTTCAAAATGAAGATTATTGTTTAATCCATTTAGGAATGTCAGGAACAATTCATATTCTTGATAAGAAAAAGCCTCTAAAATTTACGAATACTAGTTTTTATCATTCACCTTTTTTACCTAAAAAACACAATCATGCAGAGTTTGTATTTGATAGCTTGAAAGTAATTTATAATGATCCAAGACGTTTTGGATTTTTTGAAATAATTAAAAATTATCAAGATCTACAGAAAAGATTTAAATCAATGGGACCTGAACCATTTAGTGAAAAATTTAACTTAAATTATGTAGTTAATTATTTTAAGAAAAAAAATAAGGATATAAAAAGTTTCTTACTTGATCAGAGATTTGTTTCTGGAATAGGTAATATTTATGCAAGTGAAATTCTTTTTGCTAGTAAAATAAATCCATTTAAAAAGGCAAAAAGACTTAACAAAAATGAATGTTTAAATATTATTTTAAATTCTAAGAAAATACTTCAACAGGCAATTAATAAGGGAGGTTCAAGTATAAGAGATTTTAAAGATATTTCAGGTAACAAAGGTAACTTTCAAAAAGAGTTTAAAGTTTATCAGCAAGACGGCACTGGTTGTAAGCGTACGCAGTGCAAGGGTATTATAAAAAAAAAAATAACATCAAATAGATCAACTTTTTTTTGTATTTCTTGTCAAAAATAGTTAAATATTTAGTTGACCACTTTAAATTCTCAAGTTATACCCCTGCGCAGATGGCAAACACAAAATCAGCAATTAAGAGAATTAGAAGAATTTCTAAACAAACAGCGGTAAATAAAGCTAGAAAGAGCAGGTTTAGAAACGCTCTTAAGAAAATGAACCTTCTAATTGATGATAAAAAGAAAAATGAAGCTCTTAAATTTCTACCAAAGTTAAACTCTGAGTTGATGAAAATTGCAAAAACAGGAATAATAAAAAAGCAAAATGCTTCTAGAAATGTTTCTAGAATAACAAAAAAAATTGCTGCAATCTAAACGTTAGTTTAAATTTTTAAACAACTCCTGATATCCACATTATATATTTAAGTTTTGTATTAAGTTACTATATTTAGATTTAGTAAATATTTGGATTATCGTCATTCAATCTATATTTGATTTAATTTTAATTCAATCAATTAATTGATTCAATCTATATTCGATTCAATTTAAAATTTTAAATTTAAGTTTAATTTAGAATTTATTTTTTAAAATATAAATCACAATCATAGATTTTATTTTTTTTTAAATTTCTTTATTAACTTGTTGCAAATTTTTTTAAATAGTTCTAACTGAGATTTCCCCTTAAGTTATGAATAAATTAACAAATACAAAAAATATTAATAATTTTTCTTCTGAAAGTTTCGAATGGAAGCAAGTACAGAATGAAATGAAAAATAAACTAGGCTTAGAAGTTTATGAGAGCTGGTTAAAAAAGATTTCTTTTGTTGAGGAATTCAATAATTACTTATTATTATCAGTTCCAACAAGATTTATTAGAGATTGGATTACATCAAGGTATTTAGACCAAATATTAAAAATAATTAAAGTTTATAAAAAAGACACTATTAGAATTGAGTTCAAAATAGTTGAAAAAGCTCAAGATATATCTTTAAAAGAAAATAGTATTAAAGAGAATAATACTAATGAAAATGTTTCATTTATAAAAGACTCTTATCTTCAGTATAATCGAATTGATCCAAATAAAAGATTTGATAATTTTATTACAGGTTCAAGTAACAAATTAGCTTACGAAGCTTCTTTAAAAGTTTCAGAAAATATATCTCACTATAATCCACTTTATATTTATGGCGGTGTTGGAATGGGAAAAACTCACTTATTAAACTCAATAGGTTTAGAGCTTAAAAAAAATAATAAAGTAATGTTTATTTCTGCTGAGCGTTTCATGTATCAGTTTGTAAAATCAATTAAATCAAACGACATGGTTAAGTTTAAAGAATATTTTAGAAACACAGATATTTTATTAATCGATGATATTCAGTTTATAAGTGGAAAAGAGGCTATGCAGGAGGAGTTCTTTCATACATTTAATGCATTACTTGATAAGGGATCTCAAATAATTGTATCAGCTGATCGATCACCAAATAAATTATCAAGGATTCAAGAAAGAATTAAATCAAGATTTTCTGGTGGATTAGTTGTTGATATTCAAAAGCCCGACCTTGATCTAAGAAAAAAAATAGTTGAAAAAAAAACTGAAGAACTGAATGCTTTGTATTCCGAACAATTACAAGTTTCTATAGAAATTCAAGATTTTATAAGTAATGAAATAACTGGAAGTGTAAGGGAATTAGTTGGTGCAATAAACAGAGTTGTTTCATTTTCAAGAATTTACAACAAAGCTCCAAATCTTGCTGAAACTAAAGTAGTTTTAAAGGATTTATTAAATTTAGCAGAAAATAAGGTTACAATAGATCTAATTCAGACAATTGTTTGTAAGTTTTTCAAAATCAGTAAAAATGAAATGTTATCATCTAGAAGATCAAGATATTTAGTAAGACCTAGGCAAACAGCAATTTATTTAACTAAAATTTTGACTTCTAAATCATTACCTGAAATTGGAAGAGAATTTTCTAACAGAGACCATACAACAATAATTCATTCAGTAAAAACTATTGAAAAGATAAAAGAAAAAGATCCTGAGATGGTTGATAATATAAATAAATTAAAAAACCAGATTTTATATAATAATAAAGAAAATGAAATTTAACGTTAATCAACAGGATCTTCAGCAAGCATTAAATTATTGTCAAGGAGTTATTGAAAAAAGAAGTACATTACCAATACTTTCTAATATTTTGTTAGATGCAAGCAATTCAAAACTTACCCTCACTGCCACTGATCTAGATTTAATATTTATACATCAATTAAATAATGTAGAAATTCTAGAGGAGGGCAAAACAACCACAACTTCCTCAATCATGTATGATATTATAAGAAAGTTTAACTCAGGAAAAAAAATAAATCTTTCACTAACAGATATAAGTAAATTACAAGTAGAGTCTGAAAAATCTATTTTTAATTTGAATTGCATAAGTGCAACAGAGTTTCCACTGACAGACGAAAATTTTAATCAAAATGAATTTATAATTAAATCAAAACAATTATTGAAATTATTAAATAAGTGTAAATTTTCAGTCTCTAATGATGAAACAAGGCATTACCTAAGTGGAATTTATTTTCATCAAACAGAAGTTGAAGATAAAAATTATTTAACGGCAGTTGCAACTGATAGTCATAGAATGTCTATTTCAAAAATTCGATTAGAGGAAAAAATTGATTTTGATCCAATAATTTTACCTAAAAAAACAATTTTTCAACTTTGCTCTTTATTAGATAGCTATGATGGAGATGTGAAAGTTTCAAATGTGAAATCAAAAATAAAATTTGAATTAAATAATAGTATTTTAATTTCGAAACTTATTGATGGGAAATTTCCTAATTACATTCAAGTTATACCTAAAAATAATCAAAAAAAATTAGAAATAGATTTAAAATTATTTTTAAATTCAGTTGATAGAGTAGCATCTGTTTCATTAGATAAAAAAGATGGTGTGAAATTCAATTTATCTAAAGACACTTTAGATATGTCAGTAAATAATACTAACAGTGGTGATGGTAAAGAAACTTTAACTGTTAAGTTTGATCATGATTTAGAGATAAGTTTTAACTCTAGATATTTGATAGATGTTGCTTCACAATTAGATGGAGATAGAGTTGAAATTTTCTTTAATGATACTGGTTCACCAGCACTGATAAAAGATCCGGGTGATTTCGATAGTATTTTTGTTGTTATGCCTATGAAGGGCTAATTAATTAAATCTAACTCTGAATAAATATTTTTTTCAAGAATTTGAATAAAATTTTCCTTTGTTAACCCAGAAGGAATTGGTTTTAGAATAGAGATTGTAATTGTTTTATTAGATTTCTTTTTACCTTTTTTAGGCCACACATATCCAGAGTTAATTGCAACTGGCTGACAAGCAACATTTAGCTGTTCATAAATTCTCGAAGCACCTTTTTTAAAAGGTGGTCTTTCATCTGGAAGAACTCTAGTTCCTTGAGGAAAAATAATTAAAGGTCTATTAGAAGTAGCCATCATTTTTGAAATATCATCGAAAAAACCCAAGTTATCTTTTGTAACTTTGTTTCTTTTTATTGAAATTGATCCTATTTTTTTTAAGTACCAACCAAATATTGGAATTAACAATAATTCTTTTTTTAGAATAAATACAGGTGAGTTAAAGATAGTTTGTAAATAAAAAGTTTCAAACATTGATTGATGAGATACTGCTATAAAAAATTTTTCATTATTAATAACATTTTCTTTTCCTTTGATTGAAATTTTAACTGACAGAACAAACCTTAAACAAAAACTGGCCCAATGGCCCATTAATTTACCTCCCATCAAAACTACCTGTTTAGGCAAAAAAAATGATGGTAAAAAAATTATCGAAATAAAAATGATTCCAGTGAAAAATAATATTGAAAATAAAAAGTTTCTTATCATTTTTGTCAAAAGCTAAATTATATCTTTATGCTTTTGTCTTTTTCTTATTACTTTAATTTTTGATCCTTTTATTAATAATTCTATTGGTTTAGGTCTTAAATTATAATTTGAGCTAAGTGACATTCCATAAGCTCCCACATCACATATTGCTATTAAATCTTTTTCATTCAATACTTGAAATTTTTTTAATGTAACAAATTTATCTGTACTTTCGCAAATAGGACCTACAAATTCATATGGTTTTTTTGATGTTTTGTTAGACTTTGTAACAGGTAAAGTTTCATGAAATGCACCATACAAAGCAGGTCTCATTAAATCATTCATTGCGGCATCTAAAATTATAAATTTTTTACTTCCACTATCTTTAATATAGATTATTTTTGACACTAATGTCCCGGTATCGCCAATAATTGATCTACCTGGCTCAAATATAATTTTAACTTTATGTTTTCTTAAAAATTTGAGAATAGCTGTGTTGTATTTTTTATAATTAAGTTTTTTATTTTTATCAGTGTAAGTAATGCCCATACCCCCACCTAAATCTATAAATTCAAATTTATGATTTGTTTTACTTAGAATTTGACTGACCGCTTTAAGCATTTTTTCATAAGGTCTATGGTCTAAAATTTGACTGCCTATATGAACACTTAGACATTTTAAATCAATATTTTTTGAATTTTTGCAATAATTTATAATTTCATAGAATGTATTTTTATTTACACCAAATTTATTTTCTTTTTTCCCAGTGGATATTTGACTTAATGTTTTTGCATCTGTGTTGGGGTTTAGTCTTACACCAATTTTTATTCTTTTATTTTTTGATTTTGCTATTCGATTTATTTCTTTTATTTCACTTAAAGACTCAGCGTTAATAAGCAAAATTTTTTTATCAATAGCAAAGCTGATTTCACTTGTCGTTTTACCAACACCAGAAAATACTATTTTGCTTGGATTAATTCCTGCTTTTAGTGCCATCATCAGTTCTCCTACTGAAACAACATCAGCACCTAATCCAAATTTTTTAATTTCTCTAATTATATTAATATTTGTGTTGGATTTAACCGCAAAGCAGATAAGTGGTGAAAAAGATCTGAAGTTTTTTTTAAAATTATTAATATTTTCTTTTAATTTAGAATAGGAGTAAGAATAAAATGGAGTTCCAAATTTATTTGCAATTTTTTGGAGATTAATTTTTTCTATTGTTAGTGTTTTATTTATGTATTTCATTAAGCTAAGTTAACTGAAACTTTTTTTATTTCTGCTTTTTTATCTGGGTCTACGTATTTAGGATCACCTTTTTTTCCACAAGAAATAACGGCACAAAATAACAATATAATTATGGTAAATTTTTTAATCATTTTTCTCTTTTATATTTCATTATCATTTTTTTAATATTATCAAAAGAAGTTCCACCATAAGATTTTTTCGAATTAATTGAATTTTTTAAATTAAATACTTTTAATACATCTTCTTTAAGTTTGGGTTCAATTTTCTTCAACTCATCTAAAGTTAATTCATTTAACTTCTTTTTTCTTTTTTCAGCCAAATTAACTACAGCAGCAGTTTTTTGGTATGCTTTTCTAAAAGACATTGAGTGATTTTTCACAAGATAGTCAGCTAAATCGGTGGCTGTAATATATCCAGAATTAGCAAGTTCTAACATTTTACTCTTATTTGGATTACAATTTTTTAGTATTTCATCACAAATTTTTAAACAATTATTTAGATTGTCATTTGATTTAAAAACAATCTCCTTATCGTCTTGCAGATCTTTAAAATAAGACAGTGGTAAGCCTTTTAAAATTGTAAGCATCGAAAATAAATTTCCATAAGCGCTTCCTGATTTTCCACGCAAGTACTCTAAAAGATCAGGATTCTTCTTTTGTGGCATTATAGAAGATCCGGTAACAACTTTATCAGATAAATTGATCAAGTTAAAAGCATCCGAATTCCAAATAATCAACTCTTCAGCAATTCTAGAAATATGCATAGCACACACAGATGAAGCGTATAAAAAATCTAAAACAAAATCTCTATCTGAAACTGTATCAATAGAATTATTTGTAGGTATTTTAAAACCAAGTTTTTTGGTTGTATAATTTCTATCTATATTAAATGATGTTCCTGATAAAGCCGCAACACCTAAAGGATTTTCATTTAAACTGTCTAAATTATTAGCAAATCTCTTTTTGTCTCTATTAAACATTTCTACATAAGACATTAAATAATGTGCAAAAGAGATAGCTTGAGCATTTTTAAGATGTGTAAATCCAGGCATAATAGTCTCAACATTTTTTTCAGCTAACTTAATTGTACTCTTAATAACTTTATTAATGTTATTATTTATTTCGTTGGTTGATTTTTTCATCCAAATTTTAAAATCAGTAATTACTTGATCATTTCTTGATCTTGCAGTGTGAACGTAGCCAGCTTCTTCACCTATAATTTGAAAAAGTCTCTTTTCGATATTGATATGAATATCTTCATATTTTTTATTAAACTCAAATTTATTGTTTGTTATTTCCTTATCAATTTTTGATAGTCCATAAATAATTTTATTTTTTATTTTGAAAGAAATTATTTTTTGTTTAAAAAGCATCTCAACATGAGCAATTGATCCCTGGATGTCTTCTTTATAGAGTCTTTTATCAATATCTATTGAATTACCAACTTTTTGAAATAAACTTGACGTATTTTTTTTTATCCGCGTGGTCCAGATTGCTTGGTTGTTTTTATTTTTTGCCATGATATTTAATTATACCTATTTAACATGAGATTTTTAATAATATTTATTTTTTTGATAACAAATGTCGTAGCTGAGGAACTACCTGGTATTAAAAATATTGTAATCCATAAAATACCAAAAACACATGATAATGTTATTTTTTTAGACAAAAATGATCAAAAAATTAATATCAATGAATATACTGGGAACTTATTGATATTAAATTTTTGGGCGACTTGGTGTGAACCTTGTAAAGAAGAAATGCCATCTTTGGATAAACTCCAAGCTAATCCAGAATTGGATAAAATAAAAATTTTTCCAATTAATATTGGAAAAGAAACTTTAACAAAAGTTAATAAATTTTTTATAGATCTTAACATTAAAAATTTTGAACCTTATTTTGACCCACCTACTACATTAGCAAAAATGTTTACTTTAAGAGGTATCCCTACAACAATTCTAATTAATAGAGAGGGTCAAGAATTTGCCAGAATAATAGGTTCAATTGATTTTGAAGATAAAAATTTTGTTAATTGGATAAAAAAATATAACTAATTTTTAAAAAAGTAAGCAAAGCCAACTAAAGCAATAATAGCAATAAACTGTAAAATAACTCTTAACTGCATTAATTTATTTGAATATTTTTTACTTGTCTCTCCTCCCTTAAAAAGAGTCCCTATACCTAGGATTAAAACTATCCCTACGGCTATCAAAAGGGCTATTGATAAAACTTTTACTAATATTCCAGAAATCATTTTTTTATTTTAGATTGTGTTTTGACATAAAAAACATAATTTATCTACTATGACATTTTGCCTAGATTCCATAATTATTAAACCAGAAAATGGTGTTGAAATTAAAAATGCAATTATTTTGCTTCATGGTTATGGAGGTGATGGAAAGGATATTAGCATGCTATCTTTAAACTGGAAGAGATATATGCCTAATACAGTCTTTATTTGTCCAAATGGTCATGAGCCATGTGCTATAAATCCCTACGGTTATCAATGGTTTGATTTAACAAAAGAGG